>CAYGZJ010000035.1:0-9669 GCA_964354335.1 uncultured Planctomycetales bacterium
GGCAAAATATTAAGGAAATATACTCTGGCCGTGGGGCCAGGTCATCGTAAAGAAGATCGAAGAGGTCAAAAAGGCCGGCATCCCCATAAAAATAATCGCTCCCAGCCACGGCCTGATATGGCGCAAGGACCCCATGCAGATAGTGGAGAAATACGTCTGTTGGGCAAAGAATGAAGTTACGCCTAAAGTAGTGATCGTCTATGAGACCATGTGGGGCTCGACTGAAAAGATGGCGCGTAGGATTGCCGACGGCATTACCGATTCCGGAGTAAGTGCCAAGATTTTTGATGTATCTACTTCAGACCGCACCGAGATTATCAAAGAAATGCTTGATACGAAGGGATTTTTGTTCGGGTCATCGACCCACGATAACAATATGCTTCCGACCATGGCAGGATTTCTTGATTTTGTTAAAGGTATGCTTGCGAAAAACAGGGTCGCGGCAGGCTTTGGTTCATACGGTTGGGCCGGAGGAGCGGTAAAACAAATAGAAGGGTTGATTAAAGAATCCGGTATTACGGTGGCCCAGGAAGGGTTGTCGGTAAAATATGTCCCTGATGCAGGCGAGATTAAACAATGCTATGAATTCGGACGTGATTTTGCGCGCATGGTAAAAGGAGGCGGATAATGACTGTGATAGAGGCTTTGGAATTTGCCCGGCAGAAAGAAACTGAGGCAGCTAGCATCTACGAAAAATTTGCCCTAGAGCATCCGGTCATCAAGGATCTGTGCTATTTGCTGCTTAATGAAGAAGAGAAACACAGGGTTTTAATCGATAAAAAGATAGCGGAGCTGCAAAAATAATGCAAATACCGGAATCCGTAATCCAGTTTCTGGAAACTCAAGGGTTTGTGATAGTTTCCACCATCGATGATAAAGGTTATGCCCATAGTGCCTGTAAGGATATCATCAAGGTCACCGGAGGTGGCAAGGTCTTTTTGCTGGATGCGTACCATGCCCAGACTTATAAAAATTTGATCCGTAATCCGCTGGTAAGTATTACCGCGGTAAATGAGCATAAATTTAACGGTTTCTGCCTGAAGGGAAAAGCCAGGCTGATTATTAAAGAAGAGCTGACCGATGATATCGTGAAAATCTGGGAAGATAGAATCGCCAGCCGGTTGGCCCAGCGGCTGCTTAAGAATATCCACGAGGAGAAAGGCCATAAGGCCCACCCGGAAGCGCTTCTGCCTGATCCTAAATACATGATCGAGATAGATATAGAAGAGATCGTCGATTTGACGCCTAAACATCTGAAATAAGAAAGGAAAAAATATGGGAAATATTTTTGCGGGTAGTGAGATCGTAGAGCTGGGGATCCAGATCGAGAAGAACGGCAGGGATTTTTATGCCACGCTCATGAAGCAATCAAAGGACTCCAAGGCGCAGGAATTATTCAAATTCTTGGCAGGCGAGGAGGAGAAGCATATCAAGGCTTTCCAGGGCATTTTAGAAAAAACGCAAAAGTACGAGCCCGCCGGCCTTGATGCCGATGAATACTATGCGTATATGAAGGCGCTGGCAGGCGAGCATGTTTTTACCCAGCAGAATAAAGGAATAGAGGTGGCCCAGTCCATCAAATCAGATCTGGAGGCCCTGCAGAAAGGCATCGGATTTGAGGAAGACTCGATTGTTTTCTATGAGGGGATTAAAAAAGTCGTTCCGGATTTTGAAAGGAAGATCATTGACCAGCTTATCGCGCAGGAACAAAGCCATCTCAAGCAGCTAATTGAATTAAAAGGGGTTATTACGCATAGATAAGGAGAAGACCATGTCTAAATCCGTAAAGATTTATAGTACCCCGACCTGCCCCTGGTGCATGAGGACTAAGCAGTTCCTTAAGGATCAAAACATACCCTTTGAAGATGTGGATGTTTCCTCAAATCAGGCTGCCGCTGAAGAAATGATCCAGAAGTCCGGCCAGATGGGAGTGCCGGTTTTAGATATCGAGGGCACTATTATCGTTGGGTACGATATAGGTAAAATCAGGGATATGTTGCAGATATAGATTAGTTAAATTCAAAGTCTAAAATTCAGATTTCTCCCGCAAAAAATTAAATTTAAGGCGGGATCCCGCCTTAAATAAAATTGGAAGCGGGAAAAACAAATCAAAAGTTTAAAGGTCAAAGAAAACATTTTAATTTTAAGCTTTAACCTTGTTTTGAATTTTTAACTTTAAATTTTAGACTTAACTTCTGCTAATTTTGAACTTAATTATGCATGATTTGATCATAATCGGAGCCGGACCAGCAGGTATCACCGCCAGCGTCTATGCTGCCCGCAAGAAGATGGATTTTCTGGTGCTTACCAGGGATATCGGCGGCCAGGCGGCCTGGAGCGGGGATATCGAGAATTATACCGGCTATCAGTTCATCACCGGCCCGGAATTAGCGCAGAAGTTCGAAGAGCATATGCGCAAATACAATATTCCGGTAAAAGATAATGAGCAGGTCAAAGAAGTAAGAAAGACAGACAATCTAATAGCGGTCATTACTGATAAGAAAACCTATGAGGCAAAAACGGTCATAATCGCCTCAGGGAAAAGGACGCGCGAGCTAGGTGTTGCCGGAGAGAAAGAATATAAAAATAAAGGTATTACTTATTGTGCCACCTGTGACGGACCGTTGTTTAGCGGCAAAGATGTCGCCGTCATTGGCGGTGGCAATTCCGCTCTGGACGCTACTCTGCAGATGGTCAAGATCGCCAGTAAAGTATATCTGATCAATATTACCGAGGGCCTGGGCGGAGATGAAGTGATGCGGGAGCAGGTGGAGAAAAGCCAGCTAGTTACGGTTATCAATAACGCGCAGGTAACAGGGATCATCGGAGATAAAATGGTCACCGGCATCAGCGTACGCAAGCAGGGCAAGGAAGAAACCTTTCCCGTTAAAGGCGTATTTGTCGAGATAGGGCTGCTTCCTAATTCAGAGTTTATCCAGGGCGTAGCAAAGAACCAGCGTTTGGAGGTAATGATCAATGCCCGCAATGAAACCAATATCCCCGGAGTCTTTGCTGCCGGAGATGTGACTGATGTCCCCGAGAAACAGATCATCATTGCCGCGGGAGAGGGCTCCAAAGCCGCTTTAAGCGCTTTCCGCTACCTTATTCAACATAAGTTTTAGAATATTGACATTGAAGGAGAATGACGCTTTCCGGCGATTTTTTTTGCCCACTAAGTAAAGAATTTAAAAAATATTTTAATAAGACAGGCATATTAAAGTAAGAATAAGAATATAGGAAAGGCAGCCCGTTAATAAATGCCCGACGGAAAACCTCGAGAGCAAATTCCCCTCTTGGAAAGTAAATAATCCACACCCATATAGTATATATAGGAACTCCATATTTTAGTTGACAATCTATAAATTCATGGTATAAAATCCTTAGGCGTTTTGTCAGCATTTACGCCCTAAGATTTTAAAGTTTTTGTTTTTTAACCATTACTAAAGAGGATGGCTATGAAAAAGAGAATGGTAAAAATGTTTTTTGCTTTTCTCATTGTCTTTATGTTTTCTAATGTGTCTTTTGCGCTCGATACGCAGAAAGAGGCTACTACTGTCGCCAAGAAGCCCGCTGCGGTCATTCAGGAGCTGCACACTAACCTTAAGACCAAGAAACAGACTGCTATAACGTCTCAGTCTAATGCAACCGGAAAAACACAGACGGTCGCGCCCCTGAAGGTTTCGTTTAAGTCAGTTGCAAAATCCGCCGCTAAGCCTGCTCCTAAAAAAGCCGTTAAGCCTGCGGCTAAAGCTGTTGTTAAGCCCGCGGCTAAACCTGCGCCTAAGCCTAAGATTGATGCCTCCAGTTTTATTGTCATAAAAAATAAGTCGCCTGAGCAGATGTTCGATGACGCTAATTACCTATATCAGCTGGGTGAATACGAAAGCGCCCTGGTGCTTTTTAATAAAGTGGCTACTCAGACCAAAGATCCGGTCTTAAAACGTAAAGCAAATACCTCCCGGGAGGTCATTGATATCCTGATGAAGGCAGAGCGGATTGGAGAAAAGAAGGCGCCGAAAGAATATAAGCGGGCGGAAAAGGTGAAGGACCGCCTTAATCATGGTCAGATCGCTTACCTATATAAAGAAGCCCGCGGAAAGTTCTTAAAGCGCGATTATGATACGGCAACCGCGCTCTTCCGGGCGATACTGCAGCTTGACCCCGGCCAAAAAGAGGCAAGGGAATATCTTGATGTGAAGATCCCGCAGATTTTATTGAATGATAAAACAGATAAGATATATAAAGACGGCTTGCAATGTTTTGATATCGAAGATTATGAACAGGCCGCTAAATTATTTAAGCAGGTGCTGGTTTTAGATCCGGGGCAAAAAAAGGCAAAAGAATACCTGGAAACGAAGATCCCTCCTAAGCTCAAAGAGCAGAAGATCGCTAAACTATATCAGGATGGCGCCGGGGCATTTGAGAATAAGGATTATGAGAAGGCGGGGAGGATCTTTAACGAGATCCTGACGCTGGAGCCCAAAGAAAAAGAAGCTAAGCAGTTCGTGGAAGTTAAGATACCGATTGCGTTACGTGATATCAAGGCAAAAGAACTTTTCGAACAGGGCGTGCGGTATTTTGAGGGACAGAACTATCCGGGCGCAAGCGATCTGTTCAGGCAGGTGCTGATATTATATCCTCTGCACGCGCAGGCAAAAGAATATCTTGATGTGAAAATCCCGCAGAAGACAAAGGAACAGAAGATTACGGCGTTTTATAAAGAAGCGCTGGCGGCGCTGGCGAATAAGGAATACGATAAAGCAAAATTAGCCTGCTACGATATCCTCTCTATAGACCTAAAGCAGAAGGAGGCCCGGGAGTGTCTTGATGTAAAGATTCCCGCCGCCATCCAGGCAGATAAGATACAGGGTATGTATGAAGAGGCGATAGCAGCCTTTGAGGCAAAGGATTACGAAGCGGCAACGCTGATGTTCAAAAACATCCTTTTTCTGGACGCAAAGCAAGATCAGGCAAAGGAATATGTGGAGGTAAAGATCCCGCAAGTCATCCGGGATATCAAGGTCCAGGAGATCTCCAAGGAGGCGATAGAGTATTTCGCAATCGGGGACTATACAAAGGCGGGACAGCTTTTTAAAGAGATCATCGCTCTCGATGCCAATCAGGCAACGGCAAAAGAATATCTTGATGTGAAGATCCCGCAAAAGCTTACTGAATACAAGATCAACCAGTTATACCGGGATGGGCTGGGTTATTTTACAACCGGTGATCTTGAAAAGGCTGCGCAGTCTTTTAAGGAGATCATTGCTTTGTCAGCGAATGAGCCAGACGCCAAAGAATTCTTGAATGTCAAGATACCGGCGGCAGCCAAAGAGAAGAGGATCAAAACATACTCCGAGAAGGGCTTGATCACGTTCAACAACGCCGAATATGATAAGGCAAGTATATTTTTCAAAGAGGTGCTTGTCCTGGATGCGAACAACCAGCAGGCCAGGGAGTATATGGAAAAACTGATCCCTGCAGCAGTCGGCCAAAAGGAGGCGGCCGTGATTTTTGGAGATGGGCTTGCGTACTTCGCCACCCAGAATTATCAGAAGGCTGCAGAGCTGTTTGGCCAGGTGCTCGAACTTGATCCGGGTCATTCGCGCGCAAAAGATTATCTTGAGAACAAGATCCCTCAGAAAGTTCTCGAGCAAAAGATTGCTACACTTTCTCCGCAGGCAATCGCCGCGTTCAATATGAAGGATTACGATACCGCAAAATCTATATTTGAAGAAGTGCTTTCTCTTGATCCGCAGAACGCGCAGGCAAAGGCGTATTTAGGGAAAGAGATCCCCGCCAGATTATCACAGGTAAGCGATGAGATGGTGCGGGTTAAGAAAAAAGAGGCAGAGTTTAGCGGCCGCAAGAAGGATGAGGCAGAGCTTCGGGCCCAGCGCGAAGCTGAGCGGATGGAAAAGGAACGTGAAAAAGAAAATCAGCTTGCCGCGCGCAAGGGCCAGCTTACAGAGCGCCAGGCGCAGGCGGAAGCCGGGCGTTTAGCTAAAGAAAAGAACCGACAGGCCCAGCTTGCAGCGAAAAGAGAGAAAGAGAGAGCGCGGCAAGAGGCAGCGCTTCGCCGTCAGGCTAAGCAGGTTTCAATTGCTCCGCAAAAGCCGGTAGCGCTGCCTGTAGAGGCCACTCCGGATTCCTTTGCGTTAAGCCAGCGGGAGCAGGAAGGCATGACTTCTGCCTATCCGCAGCAGCCGCAGGCAAAAAAGAAGCCGGTAACATCGAAGAAATTAATCCAGAAAGATTTTGATTATCCCAAAGACGGAGTGGTCGGGTTCCTCTATGGCCGGGCGTTCCAGTTCTACGAAGAAGGCGATCTTCAGTCAGCAGCAGACTGTTTCTATAAAATTCTGGTAATGTCTCCTAATGAGACCACAGCCCGTAAGTATCTAACGGTGATTACGCAGCGCTAACTATAGATTTATGGGAAAACGCCACATAGAAGAGAAAACAGGATATTTTTCTTACATCCTCATCATCCTATTTATTGCTTTAGGGCCTAGGTATGCCTATGCCCAGGCTCCGGCTTCGACTAAAGCAGGTATTATTGAGAAAAAGCTTAAGGATGATGTTACCCGTTCGCAACGGCCGCAGCCAAAGAAAGCCCCTATTGTACAGATAGAGGATAAACGGCCCCAGCAAGGCAAAGTCTCAGAGAAGACAAAGGGAGGAATATTAGTCAAGAAGTTCCTCCTAAACGGCGTCACTATATTTACCTCTGAAGACCTTGGCGATCTCCTGGCTTCCTACAAGGATAAATACCTGGGGCTTAAGGAGCTTAATGATATCGCCACAGCGATTCAGCAGTTTTATCGCGCCAAAGGCTACATCACTACCTTTGTCTATATCCCGCAGCAAAAGATCCTTAATAATACAGTTGAGATCCGCGTGGTCGAGGGCTGTATCGGTAATATCGAGGTCGAGGGAGGAAAATATTTCAGCAACGAACTGACGCGCAGAGAATTCGCCATCCGCGAGGGGGATACGGCGATGTATAAAGACCTCCTTAAGAGCGTGCGCCGGCTCAATATGAATCCGGATCGGACTGTTAAGGCCGTGCTCCTGCCGGGTGAGAAAAAAGATACGACTGATATCGTCTTAAAGGTAAGCGATGAGAACCCGCAGCATGTATTCCTGGAATATAATAATCAGGGCACAAAGTATACCGGTAAGCAACGCTTCGGCACCGGCTACGTGAATAACAACCTTTTGGGCTGGGATGATATGCTGACCATCCGCTATATCCGCAGCAATGAAAAGCTTAACGCCGGCAGCATCGATTACAATCTTCCGATTAACGTGGTGGGAACGCGCCTGGGCGGGTATTTCAGTTATGTGGAAGAGACGCTGGTGCGCGAATTCACCGCCTTAAACGCCAACGGCAAGGCGATGACCGGAGGCGCATACTTCGCGCATCCGTTTTTACAGGAGGAGCACCTGCGCGCGACCTTTGGTAGCGGATTGGATATCAAACATAACTGGAATTATCTTCTGGGCACCCAGACCAGCAGCGATAATGTCAGCATTCTCAAGTTCAATATCGGCCTTGATCAGGATGATGCCTACGGCGCAACCTATCTAAGGCATGAGATCGATGTGGGTCTTCCTGATTTTGCCGGAGCGCTAGGAGTTGATGATCCTGATGCCAGCCGCCTGGGGGCAGGAGGGCAATTCACCAAGTACCTATTAAATTTAGGCAGGAGGCTTAACCTGCCGTTTCAGTCATTCCTGTTATTGTCGGCGCGCGGACAGTACACCCCGGAGAAACTCGTTGCCAGCGAACAGTTTTATATCGGCGGCGCAGACACAGTCAGAGGATATCCGGAACTGGAATATATGGGTGATTATGGCTACAACACCAGCGTGGAGCTACGCACACCGATATATCTGCTTCCGAAGAAGATGAAATTGCGCGATAAACTTCAGATGGTTTATTTCTTTGATTACGGCCAGGGTTATCTGCGCGCTCCGCTTGTAGGAGAGCAGAAATCGCAGTCCTTGATGGGCGCGGGGTGGGGCCTGCGTTATAACCCCTGGAAGAACTGGTATTTCAAGTTAGACTGGGGATTCCCCATTGATCCGCAACCGTCGGATAAGACAAAGAGCACAATACATTTATGGGCACACGTCGATTTAGTCTAGAGAAGGCATTACGCGTCTTCCTTGCAGGGTTGATGGCCGCGGGCATCGCCTGGCGTCCGTCTTTTGCCCAGCAGTTGCCTGAAGGCGGGCACGCTGTGTATGGGGAAGGTACATTTGATAATTCTCAGTCCGGCACACTGAACATCCATCAGACCTCTGATAAGGCGATCTTTGAGTACTCTGGTTTCGGCATCGGTGCAAGCAATACCGTTAATTTTCTACAGCCTTCCGGGTCTTCCGTGGCCCTGAACCGCGTTACCGGCGGAAGCATTTCTGAGATATACGGCTCCCTTAATGCCAATGGCCTTATCTTTCTTATTAATCCTAACGGTATAATTTTCGGCCAAGGCTCTTCTGTCAATGTCGGCGGCCTGGTGGCTTCTACGCTGAATATGGCCAACGATGATTTCATCAGCGGCAGATACCGCTTTACTCAAGGCAGTGGACCGCTTTCTTTCATCATTAATAAAGGTAATATACAGGCGGCTGAGGGCGGGAGCATCGCTTTCGTGGCTCCGGCAATACGCAATGACGGCCTGATTGTCGCGCGCCTGGGAAGTGTTAATTTAGCGTCGGGAGAAGCGGTGACTCTGGATCTGGATAGCCGTGGCCTGTTGTGTGCCAGCGTTGATGGGGCGGTTAATGGCGTTGTTACCGGCCCGGATGGCCAGCGTATGTCCAGCGCCATTGCTAATAGCGGGACGATCTCGGCAGACGGCGGCATGATCTCGATGCGCGCCGAGGCGGCCAATGGTATTTTTGATAATTTAATCAATCAAGAGGGAACTGTCCGCGCTAATTCTTTGGCGCAGCATAACGGTGAAGTAGTGCTTTATTCCGATAGCCCGGGTATCATCCAGAACACCGGGGCTATCGATGTTTCTGCCGTTGACGAAGGAGTCGATGGTGGCGATGTCTCAATGGTCGGAGCAAAAGTCGGGCAGTTCGGCGTTGTGCATGCTGATGCGGTCAGCGGAGAAGCGGGAAATATCGAATTGCGCGCCAGGGAAATAGTGGTTTTATCTTCAACTAGTCTTACTACCGCCAATGCCCAGCTACGGGGCAATGGTGGAAGAGTCATTGTTTATTCGCCCGATACCGCTTTATTTTGGACAGATGCCTTGATCCAGGCTAAGGGTGGAGAGCTTTCCGGCAATGGCGGATTCGCAGAGGTATCCGGAAAAGAAAGCATGCTATATCAGGGCTTTGCAGATCTGACCGCCAGGCACGGAACGCTCGGCACTCTGTTTATTGACCCCAAGAATATCACTATCAGCGACGCCGGCGCAGCTCCTATTGCCGGGAATAGTTTATTTACGGATGTCCCCGCTGGCAACGTAGATTTTTCTGACGAGACTATCGAAGCAGCTTTAAACGGAGCCAGCCTTGAGTTGCAGGCAAATAATGATATTACGGTTAGCTATGCAGTGGATTCAACCGCGGGAGCCGGCGGCAACTTAACTCTTCGGGCAGGCAGGGACATCAATATAAACCAGGATATCACGTTAAAAGGTTCGT
>CAYGZJ010000036.1:0-9573 GCA_964354335.1 uncultured Planctomycetales bacterium
CGTCATTTGCCAAAGCAGAAACTGGCTACGAGGAGAATCCCTGGATACGCACTCGCTACAAACCGGCAGAAGGCATCTCTACTGCTTTTGGCCCGGCGCAGCTTACTTACTCATTGGTAAGAAGCTATAACAATAAGGGCTGGTTATCACCGGAAAGCAGCGATTTCTACAGAAACGTCATGAGGCCGATGTACAGGAGTATGGCTAAGGGCACAAAGGGATATGGCTATGGTTCGACGAGTAAGTTTGACGAAGAGAAATACGCCGCGCGGTACGAAAAATTAGTCAAGGAAATACTCTTACGTCATTATATCATCTGTGGGAATGACTTGAATAAAATGGTCGTGCTCTGGAGGGGCGCTGCGGATGATGCAAAATACAACCGGATCGTCTTAAATACATTCACTAAAGAGCTTGGCCAGAGAGAGATGAAGCTGGCTAAGGCGGATTCGGAAAGAGTAAGAGTTCCGTCGATGAACCTTATCCCGGCGTTCATCGGATTAGGTGTTGTCGGATGGATAACTACCGGTTGCGCCACCAGCGCTTCCGCTGCTCCTGTTGTTGCCGTTCCTGTTGCCGTTGCCGCTCCTGTTGTTGCCGCGACCTTCCCGATTTGGGGCTGGGTGGCGCTGGGTGTGATCGCCGCTGCGATTATCGTCGGCGCCGTAGTGACGATGAGGTCGGGAAATTCAGATTTACCCGCGCAAATTAATGCAGGAGAGCAAGTTAAGAAGGGTAGAAGCGTCCCCAATGATAGGTGCTGCACAGGAACGCAGGAAAAGCTTCCTGAAAAGGGGTTAAGCGCCCTTGAGGCGATAATTTTTGAAGAAAGAAAGAACATCGTCAAATATGCGCAAGTGGAACCCAAGACAATAGAACAGGCAGCCTATTTCTTAAATTGTTACGGTTTAAATGCTATTGCTAAATATATCGCAAAAAGCCAATCCCGGTTTGTAATGGGCAGTGATGGATTATTCTACAAAATAGACGCTGCGCTTAAAGAGCTGAAAATAGGCCAAAAGGTCCTGGCTTTTAACTATGCGGATTTCTCAGGTATAAAATGGATAGTGATAAGGCCGGATCTTGCAGGCGTCGTTGATACTGTTCAGGTCATCATGCATGAGATGGGCGCTATCTTTGGCCTTCCCCATTTCTCTAACTGGTTGATTGAGAAGATGGCTATCGGCCATGCGTACTGGAAGGGCGGAGTATTGCCTAATGCTGTTTGTGAGCTCGCTAAAAAACACGCAAAAGGCATAACCGTGCCTACTGTAGACAGGACCATGCTTGAGGGGACGACAAATTCAGATTTACCTGCGCAAGTTGATGCAATTGAAGAGGTTAAGAAGGCCAGAAGCGTCCCCGAGGTTGCTGTTCGCGGCCGCTCAGACGGTTCAAGGGCAGTAAGAAGCGGCTATCCGACTGGCGCAAGACGAGTAAGAGATTACGCGCCCGCTCCGCGCAGCAGCCCTTCGGCAGGAGCCTCAGGACGTCGGCCTGCAGGGCAGGCCTCCAGCCGCCGGGGAAGCACGATTGTCGGCGCATTAGTTGTCTTCTTCGGCCTGGGCGCATTAATGGACGCCTTTGGCGCGGAGGGTGCGGTTGTTGCGACAAAGGCCGCTGCCGGAGTTACCGCGGCCAAAGTCACCGCAGGCTCAGCAGCCACTATCTTGGGATTAACCGCAACCACCTGGGGCTGGATCGCCGCCGGCGCGCTTGTGGTATTTATCATCTACGATTATTACAGATTGGGTGGATTCAATAAGCTCGCTACGCTGTTAGGCCGCAATAAAGAGACTAAAGTCGCTGCGACAACAACTGATGCCAATAAAGCAGAAGAGGCATTCCTTGAACAGTATGAAAAACTCCCTGCCAAAAATAAGGCGGGTGTAGATTTAGTATTAAAGCAGGCATACGGCATAGACCTTAAGAAGGATCCGCACGCGCTATCCGGATTGCCTGCACAGGAGCTCTCCAGAGTGGCTGCGCTCCTGTCTGTCAAAGATGAGAGTCTGGCAGAAGACGCCTCGTCTGAAAACGCGGAGTTGCGCTTAAGAAGTCTGTGTGATGAACTAAAGCCATTTATCCGGGAAGATGTAGAAGTAAGACAGGGGCTTGTCTGGGATGAAACAAAGTGGGCAAGGACAGTTGACGCTGTTTGCAAGGCATTGCTGCATAATGATAAGGGCAGGTGGATAGAGTTAACCATGGGTAATGCCAAGCAGGCCGCCTGTTTACTCACTGATTATGTCTTGCTCAAGAAAGGTTTTGCTCATGTCTATCACTGTACTGCTAATCTTGAGTTGATTAGAGGTTCTAAGTCCGGTGAAGTGGGTGATGCGGAATATGCAGCTAAGATTCTGGCGCATTTAGGTGTAATCGTCGGTTATCATGAAAAAGATGCGCAGGGCGGGAGCAGGCAGTATATCTGGAATAATAATAGATCGAATTGGGACCCGCTGAGCACCAGAAAAGAAATGTATGATAGAGCGCAAGTAGTCGTTGGTTTGATCAAGGATGCTGGTTTTGATTATATGGGTTCGACTTCCGCGCGTTCTGCCGAGGGCGTAGTCTTTAACCCGAAGGGCTGGGCGCTGGTAGGCGATGAAGCATACCATGTCTTTGGCCTAGGCGCGGAAACACCGCTGATTATCTCCATAAAGGATCCGGGCAAAGAAGATGATAACATGATGCTCTTAGCCAGGACCGCAGCCAGGAGTATCATTGCTGAGGCCAACAAAGAAGGGGTTGATTCTTACTGGGATAAAGAAGCGCTGGATGAAAAGAGGCTGCTTCTTACCGGCAGGGCGATCAAAGCTATCAAAGGCTTCAGGCCGGAGACAGTAGAGAAAGAAATCTGGATCAAGACAGTAAGAAAAGCCCTGGAAGGACAGCTTACTAAACTAAAAGGTGAGGATTACGAAATGACTCCTGAAGGCGCGCAGCTCATCGGTGAAGCCGGAACGCTTGAGCCCGGCCACAAATGGGAAGGCGGCCTGCACCAGGCAGTTGAATACAAAGAAGAGGTTGACAATCCCGAAGGGGAAGGCCTTACTGCCAATAAGATCACCCTTCCTGATTTCGTGGGATTATTTGATTTTGTCTGTGGTTTTGCCGGTATCTATGACCCCGACTTAATGCAGACCAAATATCCGGGCATGAAGGTGGTTGAGATTGAAGCTCCAAAGGTCCAAAAGGAATATAAAGAGGATGAGGTGTATGATACTAAGGATTCTTCTCTGGCCAGAGTGGCAAATGTAGCAATCGAGACCGAGGGGCAAGACTCAGGCGTCTTGATCCAGGCAGAGACCCCGGCTGAGGCGGAAAAATTTGAAAAGCTTCTGAAGGGAAAGGTCCCGTTATTAAGAAGGGTTGATCCTACCAATGCCGCGGAAATCAAAGAGCTGGTAAAGGAAGTCTCCGCTACTCCCGGCATGGTGGCTATTGTGACCAAGTTTGCCAACTTAGGCCTGAATATCAACCTGAAGGACCAGATGGTAGGCAAGAAGATCCTTTCCATCCAAGCCTTCTTCAGCGATAACAATATTGACCGGGAGCAGTTCTTCAGCCGCGTGCGCAAAGGCGGCCAGGTCATCGTCATCGGTTCCCTGGAGGACCAGATATTTAAGCGGCACGGAAGTTCCCAGAAAGAAGCGATCAGTGTCTTAAAGAGAAAAGTAGAAAGCAACGGCCGCATTATTCTTAATAAGGAGAATATCGCGGCAATGAAAATCATTGAGGCGATAAAAGACGGCCTGGCTGCGGAGAGAAAACTGCGTCATGAGACCACCCGGAAGGAAAACGCGCAATACGAAAGGTACAGGCAGATATTCTTTGCTATGAGAGATCAAGTCCTGACTGCAAAAACAAGAGATTTAAAGCTTTGGATCGCCCATCGCGCGGGAGACCTTAAGATCATCGAGAAATTAAGCGACGCAGAGACCGAAGAGATGAGACAGAATATTTTTGCCCTCTTTGATTACACCTGGCTTGAGTTTAACCGGATGGCTGATGAAGCCAGGAGGACGGTGGACGAAGGGACGACGCTGTTTATCTTCCAGGAGCTCATTGCGAAATTATTCGGCATAAGAGGTATGGGGTGGGCAAAGAGGCTGAATACGCACCAGGCATTCACCAGGACGATCGGTATCCTGGGCGGAACCACCGATGATTATATTTCCAAGATCATAAAGTCAAAACTCGGGGCCGAGCCCAAGCCGCAGGAAAGAAGGCAGCATTCCAGGATCCGGCAGGCCCTAGTCAATCCCGCGTTAGTGGTATTTTCCATCCTGGGCGCGGGAAGTATAGCCGCTCTATATTTTGCCAAGAGCAGCTTGTTAAAGGCTGTACCGCTGGCCAATGTTTTATTAGCCGATCCTGTTACGGCAACGATCACCGCCGTTCTCATCGCTGCGCTGATCATCGCCGCGGTGGTCAGCTGGGCATTCGTGAATTATGTCCAGAGCCAGGATAGGGGATTCGAGGATTCTGAAGATATCGTCTCCGGTTATAAGTCCGCCGTAGAAAGAATCAGATTGGCAAAAGATTCCGCTACGGTCAGCGTTGAAGTGCTAAAACTTTTATTGCAGATCAGTATCTATGTCGGTCCGTTTGCGGCTGTGGCAAGCTTCCTCCTGGCTTCATTCGGTATCCTGCTTGACGGTACCAGCGTCGGAGGCACCGCGGGCTTCATCGTATTGGCCGTGATTTCCGCATTGGTCGGCCTTGGCTCATCGCTCTTTAGGCTGGCCTTGAGTTGGAAGTTATTGAAGCAAAAGAAGGCGCCGATAGGCATGCAGCCTGGCCAGAGAAAAGTGCAGGCTGTGCTCTTTGGCCTGACCGCCATCGCCCTGTTTAAGTTCCTGGTGGTCATCGAGATGCCGGTGATGGTGATAGCCGCAGCTGTGGCAGCCACAATCGGCTTGATGGTGCTTGGCCGGGCCATCGCCAAGAAATCAGGCGTGGATATCGTAGTTGACCAGCGCTCGGTATTGATCGGCGTCTTATTCTCTGTGGCCATTGCCGCGGGCCTGCAGTCCGTAGCAATCTACCTGCCGGATATGCTCCCCGATGTTTGCAATGGCTTAAGCATCTTTGGCCCGTCCGGCATGCTCGCTTTCTTTATACTGGTGGTAATAACGCTCCTGCCGCATGTCTGCTTACTGGCAAAGGCCGAGAAAAAGGCATATGGTCCGATAACATCGGATAGCAGGATCAACGCCTTTATCAAGATAGGTTTCGCTTTATACACCATTGCCGCGCTCTTGTTCGGTGCCGCCAAATTCGGGTCATTTGCCATGAGCCCGCTGGCCTGGACGATCTTCTGCGGGATAATGGCAGCAGCCCTTATTGCCGCCTTTATCAAGCCCATCCATGCCCGGATAACTTTCAGCGTACTCTTTAACGGTCTGGCGAAATTACTCCCGCTTAGTCTTGCAGCCGCATTCTTTATTTCCCTCTTTAGCGCCAATCCGGAATCCTCATATCTGCACAACGGATTAGGCATATCCTTGATCTTGGTTTTGGCTGTCCTGGGCGCCCTGAGCAGGACAAAGGTATTAAAGAGAATGGTGCCGGCAGTAGGCGGCGTGGCTATCTGTGGCATCGCTTCCTCGGCTTATGCCAACGGCGTCAACACCGCCGCGACCTTAGAGATGCAGAGGATGCAGGAATGGGCCAGCCGCTGGGAGAATATGCCCACTGAGAACATGATGACGCTGGATGAGGTCAATGAAATGTTCAATATCAAGGGCCTGGCAGATAACCTGGCGGTGCTGGAGCAGCTCTCCCATGAAGGAGGAGTCGTTGACAGCAAACAGCTTAGCGACCTGCTGAAGGAATGGCTGGCGCTTAAAGAATGGGCGCAGGAAGGCAAGCACGTAAAGGTAAAGATCCTTGAGAGCTTGGATATCGCGCAGTTTAAGGGCGTAGATGTGGCGGTAGTAAAGTATGCAGGAACGCCTCAGGTGAAAGTGTATGTATATGCCGAAGGCAAGGCCCAGAGATTACCGAATAATGTCGAGATAAAGTTTGCCCCCGCCATCGAGGGCGAAGTCACTGTCTTAATCTCCAATAATCTTTTTGCCAAGTCGGGAATCGAAGCCAGGAAAGAATTTGCAGCGGTGGCCAAAGAGGCAGGCATTGCCACCGGAATCATCATCGCTGCCGAGGATATCACTAACAGCGCGCTGGTGAACAAGGCCGTGCAGGAAAAGGCCAAGTCCGAGCTGCTGGTCAGCAAGCAGCTTAATGACGTAAAAGCAGCTTCACTGGAGGAGTTCCTGGGAGATGCCAAAAAGCAGGAGCTGGCTGTGTTGGCAGAGGCCCTGCAGAAGGTCGGCTGCTTCAGGAAGGGCGCTGCGCTTGAGAACCTGGTCGAGAGCCTGAAGAAACAGGATAAGAAGGATAATACTGCCGCCAAGAGCGAAGAGGCCAAGAAGGGATTGACCGAGGCGGTCAGGTTATTCAATAAATATTACCTTAATCAGGAAGAAGGCCGCTTAGCGAAGATCGGCAGGTTCTTTAAGCGCGAAAAGGCAATGATCAGCCAGGATTTCATCACCCAGTTAGGCAAGGTGGTGCAGGCAGTGGAAGAAAGAGAGGCCCAGATCAAGGCCAATGAAGAAGAGATCAAGAAAATAGAAGGGCAGGAAAATACAGAAAAAGCAAAAGAGAAGAAGGAAGAGCTGAAGGCGAAGAAAGAAGAGCTGAGGAAGAAGAACGCCGCCCTGGAACTAGAGGCCACAAAAGACAGCCGTCAGTTGGGCGAAGCGGCAAAAGAAGAAAAGCTAAGCTTGGCAAGCCGGGTGAAGAGATGGTTCACCAAAGACGATGCCAACCAATTTAAGGTCTTAAGCGAAGCCTATCAACTGGAAAAGATCGGCGCCGCCGGACACAATGACGACCTGCTTAAATTACACAGGGTCCTGAAATACCATCAAGGCATTCTGGATTTACAGGGCCAAAAGGCTGACCTGAAGAGGGAGTTTAACCGCCGCATGAAAGCGATGGAGGAGATGCGTATCGCCAACAGTATCGAGCTGGACAGGTTGGAAATGGCCCAGGTGGACCTGGTAGGCGTCATGCAGCAGGTTACCTTAAACAAGGGTGTATATGAGATCAAGAAAGGCTCGGCTTTGGATAAATTACTGACGAGCAAGGAACTCAGGGCAACCAAGGAACTTAGTGCATTGGTGAATGTGGCCCTGCAAGCCCGCAATCATCCGGAAACCAAGGCGAGTGAACAACCGGCGGATAACTATAACGCCAGAAAGATACGGCTGGAGGAAGAAAACAGCATCTTGCAGGGCATGGTCACAGAATATCAGGAGAAGCTTAAGAACGCCCGCGTTAATTGGTTGGGCAGGAAGAACGTTGATTATGACGTCAAGCAGGTATTCGAAAAGCTGCGCCTTGACCGCCAGAGCCATATAGAAACGCTCATTGCGATGGAGCGTACGGATAGATTGATACAGGGCTCGATTAAGAAGATCGTCGTGGATACCGCCTGGAAAGAGCTTAGCGCCATCGCCAAGGATGATAAAGGGGCCCTAGGGGATAAGGTCAAAGATGCCAGGTGCTGGGCCGCGATCATGGCAGAGTTGGTCAGCGTCAATGTCAAATGCCAGAGGGGCGAAGTGAAGATCGAAGATGTTGAAGAAGCCTTAAACGGCCTGATCACGCTCGATAGCCAGGTGCCGCAGTATAATCTCCTCAACAAAATGGTGCTGAAATTAGCCGAAGATAAGGCGGCATTGGCCGAGAAGCAGAAAGTAAGATTACAGAATTATGTGAAATTAAGACAGACGCTCGCGCAGCTGCGCTCGCAGTTACGCAATAAGCCCGAAACCAAGGTGGCGCTCAGGGATCAGGCCAAGGGAATATTCTATAGCGTCATTAGGCCCGAACACCTGGATCTCTTAGAGTCAAAGATGGGCTCTGCTGATTATCAGAATTTAGTGCGCGCGCTTAATCCCAATGCCGCCACCGAGGAAGAGACCGATCAGAGCGTGGCTGATGAAGATGCCCAGACGCTGGTGGATGCCTTTAAGAAACAGCTGGCCGAGCTCGAGAAAAATAGAGAGGCAGAGAGAAAGGAGATCGTCGTAAGTATCTCAGGCAAGATGCAGAAAGCGCAGTCCGAGCTTAACCGCTTCTTCCTGGATAAGGCAGGCGCCTGGGATGAAGTCTGGCGCTGGAGCAAGAGAAAAGAAGTGGCAGCTGCGGAAAGGGGCCACAAGGCCAACTTGACAGAGACGAAGAAGGCACTGGAAGATCTCAGAGGTTTACGCAGCAGATCCGCTGATTACGAAGAGGTGGGTAAATATCTCGATACCCTGGTTTCAGATAAGGCCAAGATCTACAAGATCGCGGATATACTCCAGGAATTAAGCACGATCGAGAAGGCGCAGGGCATACTGAATGACCTGTTAAGGGACAATACTAAGAAAGAGTTGCGTCCGGCACTGAGGGCATTAGCTCTGTTGCTTGAGGCAAAGGCCAATATTCTTAATAGTCTCTTGAATAATTACGGCCGCCAGAAAGAAATGGTGGAGAAGAATATCCGCGGCACCTATTCCGCCAGGGAAGATGTTCTTTTGAATCAGGAGGCCGTCCGCCTGCATGCGAAACTGCGATTAGACCAGCTCTTATCCCTGCAAAAAGCTTTACGGCAGCAGTATCGCGAGCACTTCAAACTTACCAAGGGAGATTCCATCGAGGCCATTGAGAATGCGCTCTTCAATGAGGCGGGCAAAGTCTACGGCCAATCTACTGACAAGAAGCATTACGCACCTAAGACCGCCAAAGATAAAATACAGATTCAGATAAACAACGCGGTGAACGCGCTCCTAAGGGCCCACTTTAGAGGCGAGTCCAGGATCAGGGCTTTAGACCTGGATGAGCTGGTGGCGCAGCTGAATAAAGAAATCGAGCAGGCAAAGAAAGGTAAGGATGAGGCTAGCCAATTGCGGGTAAACATCGCGACTATAAAGAAGCTGATCGCCCTCAATGATCTGCAGAAAGTATTACCCGATGCCAAGGTCGCAGATATCGAAGCCGGCCTGAAGCTGAGGGTTGAATTCAACCGCATCAGCGGCCAGAAGCCCGGGGCCGCATTGGATGATTTGCAGAGAAACGTCCTGAATAGCCTCTTTGTTCCCGCGCTGGAGAGCTGGTTGAATCATTTAAAGGCGCAGGAACGCTTTGAGCTCTGGCATAAATTTGCCAAACCCGCGCCTAGCTGTTTTGGCCTCTTGAGAAATCCCTTTGCGCCTAAAGAGGATTATCTCCAGCAGCTGCTGATGGATCCCGTCGAAAGGTTCATGGCTGAAGTTGCCCCGCGCGCGATGACTCCGGAATTTGAGAAGGCTTTAAAACAGGATGTCCAGGATACCAGGTTTACGGCAAATCTTATGCTGGCAAATTTGACCCGCATCCCGACTGCCCTAGTCAAAGGATTAAAAGACAAGAAGGTCGATATCGAGCGGTTCTTTACTCCCGGACTAAGAAACGTTTATGTCAAGGAGATCCAGGAGTACGCCAAGGAGCATCCGTACGCCAAAGAAGGGCTCC
>CAYGZJ010000037.1:0-9362 GCA_964354335.1 uncultured Planctomycetales bacterium
GGTTCCGGCAAAAAGTAACGCCAACCATAAGAAAACTTTTGCTAGGCTTGAGCTACCCATACTGCTGGATCCTGAAGGCGCGGCGACCGAGGCCATCGAGGGGATAGATGCGCTGGGACGCGCCTGATCCACGCGTTTTTCCAACCCAGCCAGCTTTGTTTCGCTTATTGCCCGCCTTAAGCTATCCGGAGATCTTTCCCAGCTTTTGTTCTCGCTGCTCTTATAAGCAGATACGAATTCCTGCACTGCTGACTGGAAATCCCTATGCTCTGAAAACCATTTTTTTAATAAGGCTACGGAGAGCGTTCGGGCTGTTTTTTTCCATCCCTCCTCATTCATTTTGAAAATATCCACTGGGTTAACGCCTGCATAGATAAAATATTGATTGAGCCGTGCAACTAACTTCTGTCTTGCCTCTTGAAACCCCGGATAGGATAATAGTCCGCCCTTGAAGTTACCATCGCGGCGGCCGAAGCTGTTAAACATAAGAACATTGTTAATCAATGAATAAAGAACTGCTCTGTAAAGAGTCTCTTCGATAGTCAAATTTTCCCGCGTTTCTCCTTTAGCTAGCGGGATATCCCCAACACCGAGCCCTAAAATTGTTCCGGAGACAAAATACGCAGGATCTGCAATGCGGTGAATAAAGTTTCGTTCATACTCTGATCTAAACGTATCGACGTGAAGGACGTTTCTATACCCAAAAGCCTCCTTCATGCCAAATCCTTCGACGTGGCTATCGATATCTGACGAATTCTTCCCACCCCCTATAACCGTATATCCTAAGCTAGCAATAGCTGCCTTGGCTGCTTCTGGCGTATTTGATTCAGCCTCAATATATTTTGCTTTGCCCAAGTTAACAGGCGCTAGACTCCCCTTTGCCCCGATAACAATACTGCCTTCCGGCAGCTCAAGATCACCCACCACAAAGGTGTCTACAGCATTAATGGATTCTACTTTATTCCGGGGCACTAGGTACAATGGTATAAGAATCGTATATCCTCTGTTACCCCAATCGCCAGACTCATGGCCAGATACAGGATGGTTTAAGGTAAAGTGCAGCGTCTCTCTTCCCTCAAACACTCCTGCACTTTTAGATGTGCGGATTATACCGTCAGTTGGCGCAAAATTCGTTCTGTGTACTAAGATTAGATCCGTCGCGGACAAGGTAAATGAACGTTGTTTTTCTCTGTCTCGCTGGGAGAGGGGTATTTGTCGGGGAGCGTTTCCATGGGTTTTCCAACCATTTGCCTGCGCCCGTTGCTCAGCCGTTTCTGCGGAAAAAGTCCGCTGCTGGTTTGTGACGACGGAATCCGGCTGAACCGACGCTCTTAGCGTCTCCCTTGTAATCGGCCTTTCTTCAACTGCCTTATCAGTAGAAGGATTATAGGTAACCTGAACACAGGTCGCTCCGGCGATTTCTGCGGGATTTTTTGTTTCGCTGCCAACCATCTTACCGGCATTAATAGCTTTGGCGGCGTCCATCACAATACCGCCGGAAAAATAACTCCTGACCACCTGACCGTAAGCAGTTGCCATAGGAACCTGGAAATTATATTCGCCATCCTTAAAAGATTTTTGATAACCCAGGAAATAGTTGTCTTTTGACCAGCTTTCTTTTGAAAGAAGATTGGTCAAGTCTCCCCGGTCAATAAGCCGGCTATAGGTCCCGCTTCCTCCGGAAAAACGCTGCTTGAACCATTGGGCGATAATCAAGGAGTAGTAGACCTGGCGCAGCGCGGCATAACGCTTAGAGGTGTTGATCTCTTTTGTCAGTTTAGGGATAATGATCTCTCGGATTAACTGCGAGGAGTATTCATTCAGCTCTTTAAGTCTTGGGTCTTTGAAGGAATAAAGCTGATTGCTGATAGCTGAAGACTGAGAGCTGAGATAATCCTGCTCCAGCATCACCTTGAGTGTTGCCTTATACACATAGGCGGAATCGGCGGTTTCGCGGACAATGACCTCTCCAGGGACAATCCAGGGGCGGGTCAGGGTGGGGATGGTGAGGGTGCTGGAATGAAAAAGCTCCTCTGCTTTTTTATAAAGCGCCTCCCAGTATTTTTTCCCTTCGGGGCATTGCGGAGAGGTAAATTGCGCGGTGTCTTTCTTCAGCTGCAGATCGGCCTCAAGAAGAATTTTTCCGATGTCGGTCTGGCCTAAACGCGGATCGATCATATTGTCGGGAGCGTCCGGACGCAGATTGACCCAAAAGGCGTCGTTAGGTAAAGCGATGCCGATAAAAAAATACTTTAATAAATTCTTGCTTAAGTCCTCGACAGAAGACTTTTTTATTTCCTTCACATCTCCTTTGTCGAGCAATAATTTAAAATTATTCTGTTCGGTATTGTAGGAAAGATAGCGTAAGTGCTGCGGCCGGAATTTGTCTTGAGTGAGTGCGTTGCGGAGTGAAGCGATGCGCCCTGAGATGTCCAGCTGCCCGGCAATCTGCGCGAAACCGGACTGCTCAAACATTAACAAAAAACAAAGCAAAAACGCTATGGTTTTTGTTATTTTCCGTGGTAAATTCATTTTTTAACCTTTGCGGTTAATGGTTTATCAGCCTTATGCGAAAAGTATAAACCATATATATAGTATATTCAATAGTATTTGGGTATTTTGGGAAAGCGCTTCCTAACTTGAATAACTGCAGCGTATTAGGGGTAAATTTTAAGTAGATTGGACATTACTAAGGTCGGAATTGTCCAGGCTGGGGATGACTAAACTATGACTACAAATTCACCACGGGGCTTAAGTTTAGAAAGATTTTTTAAAATTACTTCCGGATTTCCCCGGATCACCTCTTCAAACTTCTTGGTAAGCTCTCTGGCTAAAACAATTTCTTTTTCCGGAAAAATCATTTGCAGGTCATGCAGCGTAGCGATAATGCGGTGGCAGGATTCATAAAAAATTATGGTGCAGTCTAATTTACTTAGCTCCTTTAATTTATTCTGGCGGGAGATTTTTTTGTTGGGCAGAAATCCGGCAAAATAAAATTCGTGCGCCGGCTTTCCCGAAAGCACCAGCGCATTGATAAAAGCCGCTGCCCCGGGGATCGCGGTGACCGCGATTTTATTTTTTATCGCCTCATTGATCAAATTGTATCCGGGATCAAGGATGCCCGGCATCCCGGCGTCGGAAACCAGGGCGATATTTTTCCCTGCCTGTAAAAGCCCGACAAGAAAATCTGCTTTGACAAAACGGTTGTGTTGATAAAAACTGGTGGTCGAGGTTTTGATCCCATAATGATCCAGGAGTATCTTGGTATGACGGGTGTCTTCGCAGGCGATCACATCGACGGATTTAAGCACTTCTATCGCGCGAAGAGTAATATCCTTGAGATTGCCGATGGGAGTAGCGACGATGTATAGCATCGTAAGTTTAAAGTCTAAAGCTCAAAATTCAAAACAAAGTTAAAGGCTAAATTTTAAAATTTAAATTTTGAGCTTGCTTTGAATTTTGAATTTTAACCTTTGAATTTACTCTACAGTGACCGATTTAGCTAAATTACGCGGTTGGTCGACATCGCAGCCGCGCTTAACCGCGATATGATAGGCGAGCAGCTGCAGCGGAAGCACAATTAAAAGGGGAGAGAAGAATTCTTCGACCTTAGGCGTATAGATGACCTCCCGCGTCAGCTCTTTGATCTCGCTATCCCCGTCGGAGGCGATGGCGATGATCTTTCCGCGGCGGGAGTGGATCTCCTGGATATTGGAGATCATCTTCTCATAGACTTTCGAGGCGGGGGCAATACAGACAACCGCGCGGTACTCATCGATAAGGGCGATCGGGCCGTGCTTCATCTCTCCGGCGGCGTAACCTTCCGCGGGGATGTAGGATATTTCTTTAAGCTTTAACGCCCCCTCAAGGGCGGACGGATAATTGATGTTTCTCCCCAGAAAAAGAAAAGACCCGAAATGTGAGTGCTTGCGGGCTAATATGCCAATACGCTCCTGATCTTTTAAGATCTTTTCCTGCAGCTGCGGGATCTTCTTTAAGATATCGATGTATTTGTTGATTTTGTCCTGGCTTTGGGTATTGCGGATGCGGGCAAAGTAAAAAGCAAAAAGGTATAGCGCAACCAGCTGCGCGGTGTAGGCCTTGGTAGAGGCAACCCCGATCTCAGGCCCGGCGTGCGTATAAATCACTCCATCTGATTCCCGAGTAAGCGTGGAACCCAATACATTGCAGATAGATATGACTGCGGAGCCGCGCTTTCGTGCCTCGCGTACTCCTGCCAGGGTATCCGCAGTCTCTCCGGATTGGCTGATGGCGATAACCAAAGTATCCCGATCAATGAGCAGATCGCGATACCTGAATTCGCTGGAAACGTCGATAAGCGCAGGAATATTGCAGATTGATTCCAGGGCATACTTGCCCACCATCCCCGCATGATATGCGGTGCCGCAGGCAACGATGAAAATATTCTTTATGGACTTTAGCTTCGCTTCCGAGACCCCCTGCTCCTCGAAAAAGATCTGGTTTCCTTTTTGTAAACGCAGGCTCAACAAATTATCAATGATCCCCGGTTGCTCATTGATCTCTTTAAGCATAAAATGCCTGTAGCCGTTTTTCTGCGCCTGGGAGACATTCCAATTGATGCGCGCCGGTTTTCTGCTGATGGCCCTGCCGTGCAAATCGGTTATCTTAACCGAATCCTTAGTCAAAACCGCCACTTCGTTTTCTTCCAGATAAATGACCTCGTTGGTGTGTTCCAAAATCGCCGGCACATCCGAGGCGAGGAAGTTTTCTTTATCCCCCACGCCGACGATAAGCGGGCTGCCGAAGCGCGCGCCGATTAATTTGTGCGGTTCTTTTCTGGCGATCACGCCGACAGCAAAAGAACCCACCAATAGCTTAAGCGCCTTACGCACCGCTTCTTCAAGCGAAACATCCTTATAAAACTTTTCGATCAGATGTACGATTACTTCTGTATCGGTCTGGCTCAGGAACCGGTGCCCTTCTTTTATGAGCTGAATCTTAAGTGTTTCGAAATTTTCAATGATCCCGTTATGCACGACCACGATATCGCCCTTACAGTCGGCGTGCGGATGGGAATTGACCTGATTAGGCGCCCCATGCGTTGCCCAGCGGGTATGCGCGATACCGACGGACCCCGCAAGCGGCTTATGTTTGATGATCTTCTCAAGGGCGCTGATCTTACCGGGAGATTTTCTGATGGAGGGGATGTTTTTCTGGGGATGGATGACGCTCATACCGCTTGAATCATAGCCGCGGTACTCCAGACGCTTCAGGCCGTTCAAGAGTATGCCCTGCGCTTCCTTAGAACCGATATATCCGATTATGCCACACACGGAAGACCTCTGGGTTTTGTTTAGTGACGTCCCGCCGAATGCCAGCAAAGTTTACTGGCGCGAAGCGCCGAGAAACTTTGCGGCGTTTATGAGGCGGGATGAGCGCCTACTGGGACTGTGCCGTCTCGTATTCATGCGAAACGACTTTTACCCCTTGCTAGCATCGCCGCTTCGTAACCATGCGAAAATTCACTGAACTGTCCCAAGATTAAACGCTTGAAAATTTTTCCGTTTCGCGCAAAAATTTTCTGCGCAATCTTGGGACCAAATTTACCTTTAAGAAATAGCGGGGTAAATTTAGTGACCCTAACCGGATTTGAACCGGTGTCGAGAGCTTGAAAAGCTCTTGTCCTAGACCAGGCTAGACGATAGGGTCGAAGCTTATAAAATTCAAAGTCTAAAGCTCAAAATTCCTGCCTGCCGATAGGCAGGCGAACAAATTTAAAATTTAAATTTTAAAAATTTAACCTTGTTTTAAATTTTATATTTTGGTCTTTAAAATTAACGGGCAGGTTGCGCCCAACAAATATTACTCTTCTGCGTCGGCGATAACCGGAGCGATGCAGGAGACGCGGTCCTTATTCTGCAGCTTGATCAGGCGCACACCCTGCGCAGAGCGGCCGGTCTCGCGGATATCTTTAACCGCGCAGCGCAAAAATACACCGTTCTGGGTGATCACCATCAGCTCATCGTTGTCAGTGACTGCCTTGATATTTACCGCCTCGCCATTTTTATCGGTGATCTTTATATTGGTCACGCCCTTGCCGCCGCGCGAAGTCAGCCTATACTCATCGATAGTGGTGCGCTTAGCAAACCCTAAGGAGGTCACTGTCAGGATTTCTTTGTCTTTTCCGGCAACCACAAAATCAATGACCGCATCTTTCTTGCCCAAAGATACGCCGCGCACACCCTTAGCGCCCCTGCCCATATCGCGCACCTTCTCCTCGGAGAACCTGATGGCCTTGCCCAGCCGCGTGCCGATAAGCAGATCTTGTTTGCCGTCGGTCAACTCAACTCCGATAAGCTCGTCGTCTTTTTCCAAAGTGATCCCTATGATACCTGCTTTGCGCGGATTGCCATAAGCGTCTAATTTTGTCTTTTTGATAAGCCCAAGCTTGGTCACCATGACCAGAAATTTATCCGGCAAGAATTCCTTGACCGGAATAGTGGAGCTGATTTTTGAGCTGGCCTCGACCTGAATAAGATTAATAACTGCCTTGCCCTTAGAGGTACGGCCTGCCTGCGGAATTTCATAGACCTTTAGCCAATGCACCTGGCCTTTGTCGGTAAAGATCAAAAGAAAATCTTTGGTCGAGGCGACAAAAAGATGCTCGATAAAATCTTCCTCTTTAACTTCCGCTCCGGTAACCCCCTTGCCCCCGCGTTTTTGCTTGCGATATCCGCTTACCGGAAGCCGCTTGATATAGCCGCCATGGCTGATAGTCACCACCACGTCCTCCTCGGCGATCAAGTCCTCCACTTCCAGCTCCTGGATCTCACCGACAATATCCGTGCGCCGCTGATCACCGTATTTTTTCTTTAGCTCTTCCAGCTCTTCCTTGATGATAGACTCAATCTTTTTCTCTGAGGCAAGGATCGCCCGGCATAGCTCGATCTTTTTCAGAAGCTCCGCGTATTCGGCGTCGATCTTATCCCGCTCAAGAGCGGTCAGCCGCTGCAGCTGCATTTCCAGGATCGCCTGCGACTGGATCTCGGAGAGATCAAACTCTTTCATCAACCGGTGCTTTGCCTCCTCGGTGCTCTTGGAGGTCTTGATCGTCTTGATGATCCGGTCGATGAATTTGAGCGCGATCTTCAGGCCCTCGAGGATATGCGCGCGCTTCAAGGCCTTATCCAGCTCGAACTGGGTCCTGCGGCGGATGATCACTTTACGGTGCGCGATGTAGGCGTCAAGTATCTGGCGCAGATTCAGCACGCGCGGCCGGTTTTCAACCAAGGCAAGCATGATAATACCGAAGGTGCCCTCTAGCTGCGTATGCTTAAATAGTTGGTTTAAGACGATCTGGGCTTCGGTGTCGCGCTTAAGCTCCACAACAATGCGCATACCGTCTTTGTCCGATTCATCGCGTATATCGGAGATCCCCTCGATCTTTTTATCGTCAACCAAGCCTGCCATTGCCTCAATGAGGCCGGACTTCTGCACCTGATAGGGGATTTCGGTGATAATAATCAGATCCTTGCCACCCTTCTGTCGCTCAATGGCCGCCCGCGCGCGGACGGTGACCTTACCTTTTCCGGTTTCATAGGCTTCCTTGATCCCGCCCTTGCCGCAGATGACTCCTCCCGTCGGAAAATCCGGGCCCTTAATATAGCGCACCAGGTCCTTTATTTCCGCTTCCGGGTGATCTAACAGATAAACGATGGCATCACAGACTTCGATTAAATTATGCGGGGGGATATTTGTGGCCATGCCGACGGCGATACCACTTGACCCGTTAACCAACAGGTTGGGCAGCGTTGCCGGCAATAACAGCGGTTCTTTTAACGAGGCGTCAAAATTCGGCCCGAAATTTACTGTTTCCTTGTCGATATCGCCGAGCATCTCATCGGAGATCGAGGCCAGGCGTGCTTCGGTGTAACGCATGGCTGCCGCCGCGTCTCCGTCTACCGAACCGAAGTTTCCCTGTCCGTCGACAAGCGGATAGCGCAGCGAAAAATCCTGCGCCATTCTTACCAGGGTATCATAAATAGCCACATCACCATGCGGATGATACTTACCCATGGTCTCACCGACGATACGCGCGCTTTTCTTATAGGGTTTGGAATGTTCCAGCCCCAGTTCCTGCATCGCAAAAAGGATCCTGCGGTGCACCGGCTTTAAGCCGTCGCGCACATCAGGAAGGGCGCGTCCCACAATAACGCTCATCGCGTAATTAAGGTAGGAGTCCTTTACCTCTTCCTCGATGTAAACAGATATGATTTTTTCGTTTCTGGTATACATGTCTTCCTATTCGATTAATTCATCAACTCAAAGTCTAAAGCTTAAAGTATAAAATTCAAAATAAGGTTAAATTTTAAAATTAAAATTTTAAATTTGTTTTGAATTTTGAGTTTTAACCTTTGAATTTAACTATATATCTAAATTCTTAACCTGATGCGCATATTCCTCTATAAACTCACGGCGCGGCTCAACCTGATCCCCCATCAAAACCGTAAACATCTTATCCGTTGCCACCGCGTCTTCCAGGACGACCTGCAAAAGGGTGCGCCTCTCCGGATCCATAGTGGTCTCCCATAATTGATGCGGGTTCATTTCACCCAAACCTTTATATCTTTGAATATGCATCCCCTTAGAAGCCGCTTCCTTGATAAAGCCCAAGACTTCTTTAAGGGAAAAAAGGTCTTTCTGGTCTTTTTCATTTATAATACGATATGTTCCCTTTACCTTTTTCTCCAGCTCTTTCTGCTTGGGCTTTCCCTTGGAAAGGACCTGTTTTTCCAACACGCCTTCAGCACTATAGGTGGAAATATCCAAACCCAGCTTTTCTATTTTCGTTATGATCTGCTCAATTTCCGCGGCTTCATAAAGCTCCAGAACATCCTGTTTGAATTCTTTATCTTCTTTCCCCACGAGCCCGGCTAGCTCTTTATCAGAATAGACAAAATGGGTTTTTCCCTCCACTTTTACCCTATAAACAGGCAGTTTTTTGGTCTTTTGGTGCCTAAAACTAAGATAATTTGCGAATTCTACTCCCTTTTTCTCTAAAATCCTTTCATACTTCTCAATCTCAACTAAAAACTGCAAAAGGTCTTTAAATTTATTGTCGCTGAACTCTTCTTTGTCTTTCAGGCGCACAAACTTATGGCCCTCTCTACCCATCTCCAGCAAAAGGTCATTCATCTGCTGTTCAGTCTGAATATATTCTTCGCGCTGGCCTCTTTTGATCTTGTAAAGCGGGGGTTGGGCGATGTAGACATGTCCGCCCTCTACCAGCTTCTGCAGATGCCGATACAATAACGTAAGTAAAAGAGTACGAATGTGCGATCCATCACCATCCGCATCAGCCATCAGTATCAATTTATGGT
>CAYGZJ010000038.1:0-9261 GCA_964354335.1 uncultured Planctomycetales bacterium
AGAAAATAAGAGATAACCGCGACCAGCCCGGAACAGGCAAGTCAGAAAGTATTGTTGGCGGCATTGCGAAAAGGCGTTTTTGTCAGTTCCGGGCTGGTCGCGGTTATCTCTTATTTTCTGGTAAAGTATACTTTGGGCGCAGAGCATAGGGGTGTTTATTGGTCGGTCCTGGCGGGTTTGATCGCCGGAGTTTTGATCGGCTTAGTAACTGAGTATTATACATCAAGCGGCTTTAAGCCGACCCGTAGTATTGCCGATGCCTCTGTTACCGGACCGGCTACTGTAATCATCGGAGGGATCGCGGTAGGTATGATGTCTACGGCAATTCCTGTTATTGTGGTATGTATCGCGATTTTTGCAAGCTACTATTTATCCGGCGGCGCGACTAATTTTAATTCCGGACTTTACGGGATCGCGATTTCCGCGGTGGGCATGCTTTCCACTCTTGGCATTACCCTGGCAACGGATGCGTATGGACCGGTTGCTGATAATGCCGGCGGAAACGCCCAAATGTCAGATCTGCCTCCGGAAGTCAGAAAAAGAACAGATGCCCTTGATTCATTGGGAAACACTACTGCCGCAACTGGCAAGGGTTTTGCCATTGGCTCCGCTGCTTTAACGGCATTGGCATTGATAGCGGCTTATCGCGATCAGATCGACCTGATCGTTAAACAAAAAGGTCTGGCTTTCGGGCTTGATCTGAGCTTGATGAATCCCAAGGTCATCGTCGGGTTATTCCTTGGCGGGATGTTACCGTTTTTATTCTGTTCAATGACTATGCGCGCTGTAGGCCGCGCCGCAGGGAAGATCGTTGTGGAAGTCAGAAGGCAGTTCAAGGAGATTATCGGGCTGATGGAAGGTAAGGCAAAACCGGATTACGCCCGTTGCGTGGATATCGCTACTGCAGCTGCTCAAAAGGAGATGATCGCGCCTTCGCTTTTGGCGATCACTGCCCCGATAATCGTGGGAATCGTTGCCGGGATAGACGCGGTAGCCGGGCTATTGACCGGAGCAACCGTATGCGGTTTTGTCTTGGCAGTGATGATGGCTAATTCAGGCGGTGCCTGGGATAACGCGAAAAAGTATATTGAAGAAGGCCATCACGGCGGCAAGGGTTCATTGGCGCATAAAGCCGGTGTTGTCGGAGATACGGTTGGAGATCCTTTTAAAGACACCTCGGGCCCAAGCTTAAATATCCTGATCAAGCTTATGTCCATGGTCTCAATCGTATTTGCTTCTTTTATTATTTCGAATACGCTAGTTAAGTAAAATAAAGGCTAAAATACGCCCCTGTCTGGGTCTAGGCAGGGGCGTTTTTTTGGGTAAATTCTGTCCAAACCCCTTGAATTTTATGAATTTAAGGTTATAATTTAAGTTAGTCCTCTTCGCAAAATCCAGCGGTTCTATTTGGACTAAAAATTATGAAATTTGATTTTGCTTCGAGGAGGGGGCTTCGTGATTAATTCCGATAGGCCCCACCGTTATGGACAAGATTTCACTCCTTTTTGTAATTACCAAGCTTGAGCTTGGTGGTGCCCAGAAACACTTAATTAGCCTCATCCGCAGTTTAGATAAAAATAGATATAATCTTTTCTTAATAACTGCAAAAGAGGGTTCGCTGGTCAATGATGCCCTTTCACTAAACGGCCTAACCGTATATCAGTCAAGGTTTTTAGAGCGTCCGATAAATATAATAAAGGATGCTCTGGCATTCTTTGAGATCTATAAAGTTATAAAGAAGCAGCATATTAAGGTTGTGCACACCCATAGCTCTAAGGCCGGGATAATCGGCCGCTTAGCGGCGCGATTTGCCGGGGCAGAAGTCATTATTCATACCGTCCACGGGTGGTCTTTTAATGATTACCAGCCTAATTTGTCGCGTCAGGTTTACATTTGGCTTGAGAAGACCTGCGCCGCGTTATGCGATGGGATTATCGTTGTTTCAGCTATTGACAGGCAGCGGGGGGAGCGGCATAAAATCGGCAGGCAAGATCAGTATCAGCTTATTCATTATGGGATCAATCGCGATGAATTTAAGCTAAAAGACGAGCGCATACGCAATGAATTAGGGCTTAGCGCTAATGATCAGGTAGTCGGTATGATCAGCTGCTTTAAGCCGCAAAAAGCTGTGCAGGATTTTGTGAAGTTAGCCAGCCTTATTACTAAGAGCCTTCCGGCTACAAAATTTCTGCTTATCGGAGATGGGGAATTGCGCGCTAAAACAGAAGCGCTTATTTCGCGATACGGTTTAAATGACCGTTTTATACTCACCGGTTGGCGCAGGGATATTCCCCGCTTACTTTCCGCTATAGATGTCTTCGCGCTGACTTCATTGTGGGAGGGAATGCCTATTTCGGTATTAGAAGCGATGGCCTCCGGGGTTGTCGTGGTGGCCACTGACACCGGCGGTATCCGGGAAATAGTCTATGAGGGTAAAACCGGATTTCTCGTTTCACCTCATGATATGGATAAGATGTCAGAAAAAATCGTGATGCTATTGCAAAGTGATCAAACAAGACGAGCAATCGCTAAAGCGGCCCAAACTTCGCTGGAAGGAGATTTTACGATCGAGAGTATGGGCAGGCAGACGGAGTGTCTATATAACATTAAAAGGAGGTAACCATGTTCATCAGCCTATTTCTTACTAATGTCTTATTAACAGCATTATTTATTCTTTTTTTAAAAAGGATCGTTCAGAAACGCAAGATCATGATGTCGCAAGAAATCCCGGTGATCGGAGGAATAGGCATGGGATTGTCGTTTTTGGTCACTTTCTCATCATATCTGTTTTTTTCCAGGACCGGGCAGCATCAATTGTCCGCAACGATCATTGCCTCTCTTGTAATGCTTTTATTCGGAATTCTCGATGATTTAAAAGAGCTCTCAGTATTAAAGCAGTTTATGGTACAGGTTATCGCGACTTCGGTGCTGGTGTTTTTTGGGGTCAGGACAAACATAGCGCATATCGGCATACTGGCTAATATAGTAATTACTTATATCTGGGTTATTGGTATCACTAATTCCATTAACCTGCTGGATGTTATGGATGGAGTCGCGGGCGCGGTTACTTTAGTTATAAGCCTGTCGTTTTGCGCCATCTCTTTGCTTACCGGTCAAATCGCGGTCACTATTTTGTCGCTGACACTTTCAGGTATGGTGGCGGGCTTTTTGTTTTTTAACCTGCCTAAAGCGCGGGTATATATGGGCAATTCCGGCAGCCATTTTCTGGGATTTTTACTGGCGGCCATAGCTATTATGATCAGTTACTCTGACTCCAGCAGGCGAGTGGCGCTATTCTCTCCGTTGTTAATCCTTGGGTTCCCGATATTCGACACACTTTTTCTGATCATGATACGCCTAATAAAAGGAAAATCAGCGTTTAATAAAAGTAATGACCATCTTGTCCTGCGCATGCTTAAAGTCGGATATTCTAAAAAGAAGGCCTTGTTTCTTATGGCGGCGATCACCTTCTTTTTTGCCGTTGCAGGCATAGTAGTTTCGCGCTCAGTAAACACACTTGCTTTAGTGGTCGTTTTATTTATGGCCTGCTGGAGTATTTTGCTGGCTTTTAAAATGGGCAGGGTAGTCATCGAATGAGCAGAAAGAAAATAATTGTTTTAGGCGCGGGGCTTGCCGGGTTAAGCGCGGCTTGGCACCTTCAGAAAAGAGGCATTGATTGCGTTGTCTTTGATAAAGAAGCGGAGGCCGGCGGACTGTGCCGTTCAAAGACCATAAACGGGTTTACCTTTGATTACGACGGACATCTGCTGCATTTCAGGCAGCGTGATACGCTTGAGCTGGTAAAGGGGCTGCTTGGGGAAAATCTTCGCGAGCATAAGCGCAATGCCTGGGTTTACACCTACGGCAAGTATACGCGGTATCCTTTTCAGGCCAATCTCTACGGCCTGCCGATTGAGATCACCAAAGAATGCCTTTCCGCTTTTATCCAAGCCCAGAACAGCTCTTTGGCAAGGAAGAACGGAAACTTCCTGAATTGGATAAACGCGGCCTTCGGCAGCGGCATAGCAAAGCACTTCATGGTCCCCTACAATAATAAATTCTGGACTGTTTCCCCGCGCGATCTGACCTGTGATTGGTTGGAAGGTTTTATCCCGGTTCCCACGCTGGAGCAGGTAATAGAGGGGACAGTAGAGGAAAGCAAGCGCAGGTTCGGATACAATTCTCATTTTTGGTATCCCAGTTCAGGCGGAATCGCCACTTTTTCCCGCGCGTTCGCGGGAAAGGTCAAGAACATCCATCTTAACCGCAGAGTGGAGAAGATCGATCTGGTCAATAAGGAAATTGAGTTTAGCGAAGGCACAAAAGAAAAATTCGATTACCTGATCTCGACAGTTCCTTTGCCGGAATTTCTGCATCTGGCTTCACGCCTGCCTCAGACAGTGCGCGCTGCTTTGAAAAAGTTACGCTGGAATTCAATTTTCAATCTTAATCTGGGCATAAAAAAACATGATCCCTCTGAGAGGCATTGGGTATACTTCCCGCAGAAAAACATTTCATTCTTTCGCTTAGGGTATTTTCATAATTTCTCCTCCAGCGCAGCCCCTGAGCGCCATATGAGCCTTTACGCGGAAGTCTCTTATTCTAAAGAAAAGCCGATAGCCAAGCAGCGGATCATCGCCCGTATTAAAAAAGATCTCTATCGATTGGGGGTTATCGCTAAAAAAGACGCTATCGTGGCGGTTGATGTAAACGATATGACCTACGGTTATCCGCTTTACGACCGAAATTATAACCGGGCGCGTAATGAGATCCTGGGATTTCTTTCCGGCTACGGGGTGATCGGATGCGGACGTTACGGAGCCTGGAAGTATATGTCCATGGAGGATGCGATTATTGACGGAAAGAGGGCAGCGGAGATTTTATAAATGACTATAAGACGATTTTTCGAAATACTTATAATTCTTGTACTTTTTGGCGCTCTGGGTTTTGTCGGCTATCAGAAGCTGGCTGCTTATTTTTACAGCGAAGGGGAACGCTACCATGATCAGAAATCATACACAAAGGCCATAGATGCATATCAGAAGTCTCTGCGTTTGAAATCCGATGTGCCGCAGGTGCACTATAATTTAGGATGCGCCTATGAAGAGAATAATATGCCTCAGCAGGCGGTTGAGGAATTCCGCAAAACCATCCACCTTGACCCAAAGTCGTCGGTTGGCTACATCGGGATAGCTGATATTTACTTAAAAGACAAGAAATACGTTGACGCCCTGGATATTCTTCATCAAGCAGAGGGCGTAAGCACAGATGACGCCGCGTTAAAGGCTATGTTAAAAGATGTTTCTTACCAGTACATGTCTGATTGCCTGGGTAAGGGCACAGACGCCTATCTGGCCGGAAATAAATCAAGCGGCTACGCGTTGATGGAAACGGGAATAAAAGCTTATCCGGATTTCCCCTTTGCGCATTACACACTGGCCTTTTTTTATTTTAATGACCGTAACTATGAGTCCGCGCGCAAGTCTTTGGAAAAAGCACTGCAGATAGATGCTAAGTTTACTCAAGGATATAAGCTGCTCGGCGATGTTTATTTCGCAAAAGGCGCATACGAGAAAGCTATTGAGACATACAAAAAGACCCTTTCTCTGGGGGCGAAGGACGCGAATTTATATAACGATATCGGATTGACCCTTATGCAGCTTGAGAGATATGGGGATGCGGTAGCGTATTTGCAGGAAGCAGTGCGGTTGGCGCCTGATAATTTAGGCCTGCGGTTTAATTTTGCCAATACCTGTCGCGACAACGGAATGACTGATAAAGCTATCGAACAATATTCGCGTATTATTTCTGCGAATCCTGTTTTTCCCAATATACATACCGAATTAGGCGATGCCTATCGTATTCTTGGAAGGGAGCAGGAAGCGCTGGAGCAATACCAGATCGAGATCGGCAATAGCAAGGCGTATTTGGAGAAAAGTCCGAATGAGCCGGTTTATCTGAATAACCTGGCTTACGCGCTTAACGCATCCGGGCAATCGCAGGAGGCAAAGGAAATCATCCAAAAGGCCATTTCCGCGCACTCCAGTTTCCGTCAGGCTTACCTGACCTTGGCGAAGATCAATGATAAGCTGGGCGATCAGCAGGCAGCGTTACAGGCGCTTGAGACCGCGCGCTCGCTTTCGTATGAGACCAATTTTATTGACCGGGAGATCAGTCAGATAAAAAAAGAATTATCGGGCTTGCAAAAGAAATAGTCGTAACGCAGGAATAAGAGAAGAGGGACTTATGGAATTTAAGAGGTTGTACACCTATCGCCGCGCTCTCTGGGAAATGGCATTCTCTCAGCTAAAGGCTAAGTATAGCGGATCTGTGCTGGGGATCTTCTGGGCAGTTATTAACCCGGTTCTTATAATGGCGGCGATAACCTTTGTTTTTACGGTGGTGTTCAAGGTCAAGATGCCTAATTTCCATCTCTTTGTCCTTTCCGGAATATTTCCCTGGATATTCTTTTCTAATGCCGTGAGTGAAGCCACTCCTTCAATCATCGGTCAGCAAAATATCCTGAGGCAATTTTCCGTGCCCATCGAGATCATTCCCTTAAGTTCGATCTTGGCGAATTTCCTGAATTTTCTTATTGGCTGGCTGTTTATCTTTCCGCTGTTTCTTGTTTTTCACCCGGGTATTATCGGGCTAGTTCCCGCATTGGTAATTTGTCTGTTACTGCAATTGGTGTTTACTTGCGGGCTGGGGCTTCTATTGTCTAGTCTTAATGTTTTCTTCAGGGATATCAGCCAGCTTCTGGGTGTATTTCTAATGTTTTGGTTCTGGCTAACGCCTGTATTCTATTCTGGTGCGATGATTCCGGAATCTTTTAAATGGCTGGATCTGGCAAATCCCATGGCCTATTTTGTCGCCTGCTACAGAGATATTCTTTATAACGCGTCGGCTCCTTCAGGACTGACATCGCTTATGGTTTTGGTATGGACCGGCGTAAGCTTTTTTCTTGGCTGGTTTGTTTTTGTTTATTGCAGCCCTAAAATTTTAAAGAAAATATAACATGATGATTAACTGCGTTGATGTTTGGGAGATGTACCGGATAAACTTTGTCACTGATGGCAAAACCAATTGGGAGAATTTCTGGGCCCTTAAAGATCTTAAGTTTATAGTCCAGAAGGGCGAGTCAGTTGGTATTATTGGCGAGAACGGCGCGGGCAAATCCACGCTATTAAAGCTGATTGCCGGCATGCTTGTTCCTGATCGCGGTAAAATTACGGTTGCCGGAAAAGTTGCCGGCCTGCTTGAGCTTGGCGCAGGCTTTCAGCCTGAACTGACAGGAAGAGAGAATGTTTACCTGCATGCCGGGTTATTCGGACTTGATAAAGGGGCTATCAATGATGTATACCCTAGCATAGAGTCTTTTGCGGAATTAGGAAAATTTATAAACGCTCCGGTTAAGTATTATTCGCAGGGCATGTTCGTGCGCCTTGCTTTCGCCATAGCGATCCATATGGACCCGGATATCCTGGTGATCGATGATACGCTTGCGGTCGGAGATGAATATTTCCAGAGGAAGTGTATCAGGAAGATATTGGAATTAAAAGAAGCGGGCAAGACGTTTGTATTGGTCAGTCATGATATTGCAACGCTAAGGCAATTATGCAAGAGGATCATTTTTCTCAAAGAAGGGCGCATCGTCTGCGACGGAAATTTCGATGAGGTCGCTCCGCTTTACTCTCAGATGATCGGAACAAAATCCGGCGTTGCGGAGTTAAAGGACGGACCAATGCACTTGATCTTTAACAACGGCCGCTTATTTTTGAATTGGAATAATATAATGCTCACTCCGTATCCAGGAGCTCATACGACGTTTATGGTCGCAGGAAAATGGTACAATTCGCTGCAGGCATCCTGGGAAGTGTCTCAAGATGACGAACGTACGATCATGGCCAGGGGAACGTTTTATCAGCTGGGTCTGACGCAAATTTGGAAATTAAGAACCGGTGACGATAATTGTATCCTTTGGGATATCGAGACGGAAGGAGATTGTCCTGTTGATGTGCAGGAAGGGAATATTAATATGATGCTTTTAAAAGACTATCAGCGCTGGTTTTCTTCTGCGCAGAAAGGGGAGTTTCCTCTTATAGATGAAACCTGTAAAGATTGGGAAGGGGTTTTTGAGAACAAGGTTACGCGGGAGAGCCTCGGTGTAGAGGCGTCCTCCGGGCCTTCGGGGCAACTGCCGGCAATCGCCTTTGAGCAGTCAGATTCTTTCGCTGCCGGTCAGGCGCAGGTGCTTAATGGCGATTATCTTAACAACTGCAGAGTCCTGCAATACAGGATCCCCGGTCTCCGTGGTAACGGCGCGGTCAAAGGCGCACGTACGCATTATTTCTCAGGAAAAGTGCTATTTAATATTCCGGATATTCATGGTTATCTTTTGCGGATGCATGATGGATCAACCATCTTGAGCGAAAAGATGAAGCTGATCCTCAGCAGTGGTAAAGGGATGCTGTATTACGAGAATAACGCGCTTACTAAAGCCGGACACATTTTTACTTCTTTGCGCGGCGGCAATGTCTGGTCATCTTCCAACTGGTGCCGTTGGCAAGTAAAAAAAGAAGGTAATCGCAGGATTCTTGCCCGCGCCCCGGTCCGCGGTTTTCCGATATTTGAAACGTGGGCATTTGAGTTTCTGGAGGATGAATCTTTGCTTTGGAAGGTTATGCTGGAAGTTGAGAGGGAGGTTGTTATTGAGGAATTCCGGGCACAAATGATGTTTTCTCCCGATTATTCCCGCTGGCTCTGCGGACAGGAACAGGGTATATTCCCGAAGGATTTTTCGAATAACGAGACAGATATGCTGTCTATGGCGGCTTCAGCTAAACATATCGCGCTGCAAAGTGATAATGGTTTCCCTGAGGTTAAGATCGCCTTCTGCGCGGAAAACGGTTCTTTTGCCCGGATCGTAAATTCAGACTTTTATAACAAAACAAGGATCATTCGTATAGAAAAAATCCATTCACAGGGACCTTTTAGTCTCCCGGCCGGGATCCATCAAATATTTGAGCTTCGCGTTTCTTCACGAAGATAAGGCATATCATGATCGAGGTATCGATAGTAATTCCCAGTTACAACAGGCAGGATTCGTTGCGGCGATGCCTGCGCTCTCTGTTTGAGCAAGATTATCCGGCTGAAAGATTCGAGGTCATTGTTGTTGATGACGGTTCGTCTTATGACGCCGAGAATATACTCGGTGATTTACTTAATTCTGAGGTCGCGCTAAATGTGCTCCTTCAGAAG
>CAYGZJ010000039.1:0-9165 GCA_964354335.1 uncultured Planctomycetales bacterium
ATCTGCGAATCCTTTGTTTTTAAGGGGGTCGTCTTTTAAGAGAGCGGCTATCGCATTACCTTCATCCTGGACACACGCCGCCCCGAGCGCGTAGATGCCTTCCTCATAAATAAGCGGAGCGTGATGGACCCAGGCCTCAAACTGCAGGCTGTTAAATCCAGCGTGACGCCATCCGGCAAGCTCAATACCTCCTTCATTGGCCTTTCGCGCAAGCTCATCATGGCCTTTTGTGATATCCCTAAACATGCCTTCCCTTTGTTTATATCCATAGAAATATGCCTCATCGCAGGCTTTAAAGACCCTGCGTAAATACGCTCTCTGCTTTCTGGTTAGTTTTTCAAAGGGTATTAGCTTTCCGGTTTTTACGTCAATCACTCCATCCTTATGCCAGCTAAGCCACTCTTTATAAGAAACGCGCTTGCCCGGCGCTAAAGTCCTGGCCTTTTCCTCTTCCAGCGATTTACCAGTAATGAATCCGCGCAGATCATCTATTTTCCACTGTAATCCAAATCTGCCATTGTGATTTACATATGCGTCGTAAACCTCGCGGAATTCCGGATACACCGACGAGCGCAGGGCAAGGGGCGCGCGCGGCTTATTATGCGCCTCCGGCTTGGCCCGCGAAGCATTCAACTTAGCGACCACCTCCATTGCTTTGGCAAGTTCGCAGATGATCTGCGTTTTTAGATCTTGCGTCAACACAGTATTGTTGGTGATTTCTTCTGCCACTCTCTTTGCCCACGCATCATCATCGCCTGCAGGTAATGGCTTGGGTTCTGCGATCTCCTTAACCGGATACGACCTGATCCAATTGATCGCCCTCTGGATGGCATCGCGGCGCGCCTGGCTGCCTGTAGGCGGCTGCCATCCGGTATCCCTGACAAAATCATCGGAGACCGCCAGAAGCTGATCCGGGTCTCCCGGCCGGCGCGTCACGAATTCATAGTTATCGCGCGGCTTGCCTAAAAGTTCATTTACGCACTCATCGATCTCTTTTACGGTTGACCCGTCCCCGCTGCCCAGATTATAAGCGCGGTTCGGCATTCCTCTCTCCAGGGCCAGGATATGCGCCTCGGCCAGCTTTTCCACGTCTACGTAGTCGCGCAGGCACGTCCCGTCGCGGGTATTCCAGTCGTTTCCGTATATCTGCGGCTTCCTGCCGTCAAGGATCAACCCGACGGTCCTGGGCACGATATGCGAATCCAGGCGTGCCAGGGCATGCGCCTCGCCTAATTCTCCGTCACCTGATGCGCCGATAACATTAAAATAACGCAAGGCGATCCAGTCCATGTATTTGCCATACATACCCATGCATAACTCCATAAACCACTTGTTCCAGCCGTAAGGATTGATGGGGAGCTTGCGGTCAGTTTCTTTGATCGGCACCCGCTCGGGATTGCCGTAAGTCGCAGCCGAAGAAGAAAAGATTATCTTCTTTACTGCATACTTCCTCATCGACTCAAGCAGATGGATAGTGTTTATGACGTTATTGTAGTAATAAAGCCCGGGATGCAATACCGACTCGCCCACCTCAATAAAGGCGGCAAAATGGATTACTGCGTCGATTCTGTGGCGTTCAAAGACTGAATCTACTGCCTCCTGTTCGCCCAGATCCACACAGGCAAAAGCAAACCTTCTTCCCAGTCCCTGGGCCAGCTGGGCATTGCGCGCCAAGGCAAAACGCCTGCCCTTTACCAGGCTGTCCAAAGCCACTACATCATAACCCTCTGATAAAGCCCGGCGTACCGTATGGCTGCCGATATAACCCGCGGCGCCGGTGACCAATATGGTACCTTTATAGGCGGTTTTTGCTGCCCGGTCGATAACAGCGACCTGCTTGCCTTGCCTGCGGCGGTCATCGATCTGTTCAACGCGGGACTGGATCTGCCATAATATCTCTTTGGCGCGTAATTTATTTAAGGATAATTCCCCGCAGATGACCTGCTGGATTTGGCAGTTGCGGCTATGGGAGAGGCCAAAGATGGCTCCCATTTCGTGGGCAAGAACGCAATTAAGGTAAGTTACCTGGATTTTGCGGGAGGCATGATCTATGAGTCCGGGATTTACAACTACGTAGAGCTTGCCTTTATAGGTGAAGTTAAAGGCTTCAATCCATACGCTTTCGCCGGTCTTGGCGGCTATTTCATTATGGATATAGGCAAAAAGCTCTGGCGGGCCGCGCACAAAATGCGCCCCCCTAGAATAGTTAGCTATCGGGCTTAAACCTAACTCCCCTAAGCCAATCCTTGATTGCCTAAGCAGGCTATTCAGCGTTTTGTCTTCCTTAAGCCACCGGGCATCTTTAGCAAACCTGCCCCATTTCGTTAATACCGCTGCCGCACCCCGCGGAAGCTCTCTGCCATCGGCAGTGCAGGCGGAATCTTGATTTTGAGGGAAGATGCGGCCGTCGGGGCAGCGGCGCCTGGCCTTAGGCGTATACCACTTTATGAATTCCCTGTACTCCCCCTCTTTGATCTGTGCCTGTTCAGGGTGCGCTAAAAGCTTAAGCAGGTCCGCTTTTTGCTGGCGCAGCCCTACGCCATAAGGCCTGCCGCTTCCGCGGACTTTGATCGTATGCTGCGGCTCTTCCCTGGCGCCTGCCATATCCTGTATCACGGCAACAAGGAGAAGTAAGCCTTTGACCGGCCTCACTACTATCTCTGCGATATTTTTGATCCCCCTGTTTCTCTTTAAAAACAAGGCATACTTATTCACTCTATCGTAGCCCAGGGGCGCTAAATCAAATCCGTTTTGTCCGTAGCCTAAACGCCTGCATTTCTCAGGCGGCTGATAGTCAAACCGGTCTTTGATAAGGAGCTCCGGCGCAACCGGAAATCCGCCAATTTCAATCAAGCGTTTCTGCTCAAGCAGGATATCCAGCACGGTAAATGTCCCCTGTCCTCTTTTCTCATGCGGTATGGCTATGGGCATCCTATACTTATCCAGATAAATGACTGCCAGGGGCGCTCCCTCAGCAAAACCCGCGCCCTCTCTTTTGCGTATCTCCATCCGCCAGGGCGCGGCTGTGCCGACAAACCTTAAAACCCCGACTTCAGACGCGCCTAAATGCGCTGCTTGCTCCAGGTATGAAGAAAGATTGTAGTTTATATCGCGCCTGTCCCACTTGGTCCATATGGCATTATGCCGATTGATGAATAACTCTTTGGGCCTGCCCTGCCCCCAGAAACAGGTCAGAAGATTGACGTACTTTGTCCCGCGCTTGCCCTTTTTGACCGGAACATCCTTTGGTTCGCTGTTTCCATCAAGAAGGACAGGCCCTATTGAACCGTGCTCTCTTCTTTCCAGTGTAGAAGTGCCGGGCTCTTGCATGACGCGCACCACAGCACTGATCTTTATTTCCTCGACCCCTGCCGTAAGTTCAAGCTTTTCCAGCTTTTCGTTTTCATTACCGACGAGGCGGGTATTCCTGGTCAGATACTCAAACACGCGGCCGACCTCGACGTAAACCACGCCCCGGAAACCTACAGAGTAAGCCTTCGGCCCGGCTTCTTTCCTGGGCAATGAATATTTTTGCTCGACTGCGGGGTCTATCTCTTTTAACGCCTTCCAGAACGAGATCTTCTTTTTGCCTGATGCCGCGGGATACCCAAGCGGCCGGCCGTATTCGTCGACCCTGACAGAATCTATCTCTCTGGCGTCGGAAAGATCCGGATTTTTTCCTAGAAAGAAAACCACCAGCTTCATATCGGAACCTGTCTTCTTCTTTGCCAGAACGGTCCCCGCAGGCAAATATACCTTTGCCCTGCTGAAATATTTCTGCATGCTCCAAAGCCTTCCCCGTATAGACACAAGATGCCGGCGCATATTGACTACAATCGGAAATCCCTGGTTTTCCACTGCTGCCAGCAGGGTGATCTCCCTCTCTATTTCTCTTTTCTTTCCGTTCAAGCGTATAAGCAGCCCGTCACGGGGATCAAACAGCAGGCGGTGAAGCGGCTTGCCATTGCCGCCCTCTCCCCGTTTAAACACAGGCGACACTTCCATGACCCAACCATTGCAGAATTCTTTTTTGGTCTGGAGCTTGATTCCGGCGATATTGGCGAGCTTTAGCTGCTCCTGCAAATATCTGAAATACGTCCCCGCAAACACCTTGTGGAACCTGGCGAAAGCAAAACCGTCGCGCTCATCAGCCAACCAAATCCTGGTTTCTTCCCGAAGGGGCTTTGATCTCTTAGGAATACTGGAAACCACTGTACCCATCACGCAGGCGCCGAACACAATAGGGGACACCCTTGGAAGCGCGAATGATGCTATCCCAAGAGTGTCCCCTGCTAATAAAGAAATCGCCGCCAGCGCGCCCAGCGCCACCAGCACAAGGAGCGCGATCAGGTTTGCCCCGAGCTTAGTCGACTCGAGATTCCTTCTCTGCCTTTCCAAGAAAGCCTCTCGATATTCGCTCATGGCGCGGGAAGCTTCATCGGCATCCATAAGAAACCGGATATTGTTTCCCAGTTTCCTGCGCAACACACCTTCTGCATCGTCACACGATACAGCTACAAGCCTGCCGTTGAAGAAGGCTTCGCAGGTTAGTTCCGTATCCTCACCAGTATCCGCAAATGCTCTGATAAGCGATTTTGTCTCGGCCCTGGCCGGATTTTCAGAGATCATCTCTTGAAGCTCATCATGCCCGTTAGCAGAAACAACCTCAATGGTCGCTATGCCGCTTTCGCAAGATAAACCTACGCCGAAGTCATAAAGCGTCTGTACGAATTTGCCCAAAAGATTTCCGTTGCCATATCCTTTTTTCGCGGCTTCCATCACTTTGGCATGATCGCCGTTATGCCCGATAAGCAGGGTCGGAAACCGTGTGCCGTTCGGCTGGAGCTGGCCGTTAAAGCGGCCGGAGATCTCCTGCATGGCTTTCTCGATCAGATTATCCGGAGCATCGGTAACGACAAGGAAATTACAATCGGTCTTACCTCTTACTGCTGTGCCCAGATACCCAAGGCTTCCTTTTAAGAAAACGAGCCAGTGGTAGCCGGAACCGTTGGTGAATGTGAGGAATACTTTGTGCTCGTCGAAAAGCTCTCCCAGGCCCTGGGCCAATCTTTGCTTCTCTTCTCCTGTGATGACAGGTACGCCGGAAGCCGCATCCCTTTGGCTGACAAGCTCGGCTTCAAAAGAAATATCGGACGGCCCAAAAATATCTGTGTTTTCATCAGGACGCAAGCCGGGATCGATAATATTATCCTTTCTTGTGGCATAATCGACCTTTTCTCCTTTTGCAGTAGTTACCTCTTCATCCAAGGAAAGAGTATAGGGCCTTCTTTCTCTTTCTAGCGGCTCCTCTTCTTCGGCAGCGCAAAGGGCTTCGTATTCACGTTTATTTATGGCGCCGACTGTTCTCATGAATTCTCTGGTAAGCATTTTTCTGAAGAAATCGGTAATATCGCCTTTATTGGTATCCCATCTCTGCCAGTTCTCCATGATCAGGGTATAGCCGTCTGATAAAAACTGATCTACAACGCGCGGATCCTCGAATTTTAAGCCCTCTTCAATGACCTCTCTCATCAAGGGCATCAGGCTTAAGATAAATTTATTCCTCACCTCCACACCGTCATCCATTGCCTGGCTCCATAACAGGCGCAACTCGTTCTCTGAAGGCAGCATACCGGCAGTAATACGGCTAAAGCTGGTACGGGCGGAGTCAAGCTCAGGCATGCGATTGGGTTTCGGGACCTTAGGTGTTCTGGATCGTCCATCATAAGGGATGCCAAAATATTTAAGGGCGCGCCACAACGCCCAATCTTCTTTTTTCAGCTTGGAAACGGTATTGTTCCCTTGGCCGCGCGCTCTCGCCTTGGCCTCTGCCTCTTCTTTGGTAGAGTACTTTTTCTTATGGGGCATGCGAAACGGCTTGATACCAAAGCGGTCAAGAGCGGCCAATAAGCGCGCGTCACCGCCCAATCCATCCTCCCGTTTCTTTCGCCGAAGATAGCGGGTAGTGTTACACTCTTCGGGACAAGCAAGCGAAACCCCCGCCGCCCTGAAACGCTCAATGCGCCGTTCCAGCTCCTGTTGGCATGCTTCAGGAATAGGGTATTCCATTTCACTTGCCTTGGGAAGCGCTACCCCATTCGCGAGACAAGCGACGTAAAGCGCCTTGTCTCCGCCCAGAGCGTCCTCTCTTTTTGGTTTTATCAGATAAGAAGCTGTATTGCATTCTTCAGGAAAAGCCAGTGCGGCCCCCGCTTCTTTAAAGCGCGTAATACGCCATTCCAGCTCCTGCCTGCATGCCCCAGGAGTAGCATATTTGGGTTCTACAGCCAACGCGGGTAACGCTATCTCAAATTTGAGACATGCATCATAGAGAGACGCATCCCCGCCTTCGCTCTTTAGCTTTAACAGGAATGAAGGAGTATTGCATAAGTCGGTGCCATAAAAAATGATGCGCCTGCCTAATTCGGCCCGAGCCAGATCCGGCGTAGCATATTTACCGGTCCCCAGTTTGTGTCCGAGCTGTTTTCTTACAAAGGCCCTATACGTTTCACTATTCAATTGCCCCTGGATAAAAAGCGCCTTTATAAGAGTTATGAATTCCGGCTTGGCGCCATCCGGTAAAACGGGCCTTTTTTCTTCATCTAAAAATATCTTATGCAAAAACCTCTCTTTATACTCGCCGTTATTTGATGATCTTCCCCAAAGTTCTATCGAATCATCGGATTCCTTTATCGTAATAACATAGATTTCTCCAGGGCCCGTAAAATCCAGATATGAAAAATAACGTTGTAAATCACAGTATCTTACCGGGCCGTAAGAAAGCGCGGTCTGGCCGCGCTTAAATATCCGGAATACCTGGTAGTCGATCTTCTTCTGGCCTATTAACAATTGCAATAAAGAGCATCCCTTCCTTCCTATGGTCAACCCGGCCGGCCAGCCGCGGCTGTCTATGTTGAGCGAGTCCAGTATTTCTTCGGCATCAAATGCGCACTTGCCCGCCTCTTTCCTGCGTATCTCTATCCGGCAAGGAGCCGCCTGCCCTTTATAACTGACGATCCTTATCCGGGATAGGTCGAGGTTCCTGTATTGAAGGTATGTATTCATACTGCAGGAAAGCTTACTTAACGGGTAAAATTGGCAATTTCCATCTTCCCCCGCGGTTATAAATAATTCTTCAGCTTTGCCCTGCCTGGCGATCGCGATAGATAACGCTATATTCCTTCCCCTGCTCTCTTTATCCTTGTTGACCTCCACCCCTTCAGGGAATCCTTCCTTGTCAAGACTGAGGGTCGCCAAGAGCTTTTCTTCTGCCTTGCCGGCTCCATCTCCTATAAGCGCTTTTACTTCAAGGGTCCCATCCTGTTTTATCAATCTAATGCCAACGAGATCGGCAAGCCCCTGCCTTTTGAGATCGCGCATATACACATCGATACCGGTATAACTTAAGTCATTAAAACTCAATTTTCTGGTGCCGTCGTACGCGATCCTTATCTCCGGCGCCTGGACGCGAGGAGTCCTTCCCTGCGCCGCCAGCACATCCCAGAATGAGACGCATGTCTGGCCGGGCTTAAGAGGGAATCCGGCGGGCAGCCTATTTTTGTCAAGATCGATCCAATCGATGACTCCTCCCATCTCTACGCCGGTGGCCGGCTCCCTGATCTCGATTTTATACGTTCCGTCCGGCATGGCTCTTTTTGTCGCTCGCACCGTATCAGGTTTACGCCCTATTTTATTCAGGTATGTGGTCAATGCATACAGTCTGCGCACATATATATTTCCGTCTTCGTAGATAGGCACTAGCATCGGGCTGCCCTGCTTTTCGATCGCGGTTAATAGCGAAAATCTCCATTTCCCCTTTTGCTGAAAACCTGTTCCCTCCAGCTTTCCCGTTAAGGTGAGAACCAGCCGATGCAACACAGCGGTCTTTTTTCCGCCCGAAGAGATACCCCTTATCTCTAAATGTCTCCCATTAATGGAAAACATTAAGCCCCGAATGCCTTTAACTCCTAATCTTTCGACAACGTATCTGAAATAGCTATCAACATAATCTACGATCAATTTCCCTGCGTTAACCCCACGAGTATTTTTCTCGGGACGCCATTCTGCTGCCTGTCCGGAGACATTGCTCGAGACCACCGCCCCCATCACGCAGGCGCCGAACACAATAGGGGACACCCTTGGAAGCGCGAATGATGCCATCCCAAGAGTGTCCCCTGCTAATAAAGAAATCGCCGCCAGCGCGCCCAGACCAATAAACACCGCCAGCACAAGGAGCGCGATCAGACATTGACCGGAATTCGCCATTATCTTCTTAGCTATTCTACTAAAGAGTGCGCTCCTATTTGTTTCCCACCCTAAAATAGTACCCTGCCCTATTAAAGTAAGAAGGTTTAATGCCCTTGTGTCCGGGGCAAAATCAGCGGTTATTCCTGCCCAAGGATAGGCCTCGATACTCTTAAAGTGAAATCGGCCTGAATCAGAATAATAATTGGCTGCCACTATTCCCTCGGGCGTAACACACAGATCTGTAACCTGACCGGGATTATCTATTATCCGACGGATCTTTATATCGATTCCTTCCCGCTTTTTTATTTCATCAAAGCTTTCTTCTAACTTCTCATCTTTCAGAGTATTAGGATACACGAAAGCTATTGCCTGGATATCTGTCACCTGATGATCGGAAATCACTTTTAAGACAGATGCAAAATGTTTCATCTGGGTGGGGAGCAAATGTGCAAGGCCTAAAACAGTCTTCCCGTTTCGCTTTCCTTTTATGGCAATCCCCGTGCAGGTAAATAGGCCTGTCGTATAAATGCGATAAGGCGATTCGGATTGAACTACTGCTAAATATCCGGGAGGCAGCCTATGTATTGGCCGGTACCCAGCCGGAACTTTTTCTTTGCGTATAATGCGCGCATCTCTCTCGAAAAAGTATAAGAAATCCTCTTTAGTAATATATTCTTGGGGAGCGACACAAAGCCAGAGGGTGTCCTCATATAACAATTCCCAATCCCTTATTTCGTCTTCAAGGCCGAGGACCTCTTCGGCATCTTTCAGGAATCCTAATGCAACCGGAGAAGTTTCTGCGCTTCGGGATTCAGGCGTATTTGCGGCAATAACTACTGCTTCATTATCAGTTAAAGGCCTGGGCCTTAAATTTTCATTTATAGAAAGGCTGGTAAGCGCGGCTAGGCTATCTGCCTT
>CAYGZJ010000040.1:0-9155 GCA_964354335.1 uncultured Planctomycetales bacterium
TTAAAAATTCCGCCAAATCCGCGACTTCCGGCTCGCAGGCCGCGGACTCAATAACGGTCCTGCCTGAGGCTAAAACAGCTGCCATCATCACGTTTCCGGTTGCCAGCACCGAGGAGCCGTATACTCCCCCCAGATACATGTGTGCGCCATTAAGTTTTTCCGCCTTCGCGATGACATACCCTGAGTCAATATCAATTTCCACGCCCAGAGCTTTTAAGCCCTTTAAATGCAAGTCCACCGGCCGCGTTCCGATGGCGCAGCCACCGGGAAGCGAAACTTTGGCCTTCCTAAGCTTACCTATTAACGGGCCAAGCACGCAAAATGACGCGCGCATGGTGGAGACTATTTTGTAGTCAGCGACATAACTGGCTGCTTTTCCGCTGGTAACCGTGACCACCCCTTTATCGAACTCGACATTCTTGCCTAAAGAGCGCAGAAGCTTAAGCATGGTATTGGTATCGCGCAGATTCGGAACACTCTTGATAACACAGGCATCATCGGTCAGTAGTGTTGCCGCCAGAATGGGAAGCACGGAGTTCTTTGCCCCCGAGATCACCACCTCTCCCTTTAACTTTACCCCGCCCTCAATGACAAGTTTATCCATGATTTTCCTCGAGTAATAGAATCGTTAAGTCTAAAATATAAAATTAAAAGTTTAAAACAAGTTTTAAAATTAAAGTTTAAAGTCTAAAGAGAATGGCTTTTAGTAATGTGATTTATTTTTTGGGCTACTACGACCCTTTTTATCTTATTATAATCCTTGATCACTTTCACTACCCTTAATCTCTTTGTGCTTTCTAAGATCCTTTCCACTGCCTGAGCCTGGGCAAATCCGATCTCCAACATCAATATGCCGCCGGCTTTAAGATGCGCTCCCGCATTCTTGGCTATGCGGCGATAGAAATCAAGACCATCAATGCCTCCGTCAAGCGCCTGGCGCGGCTCAAAGCTTATCTCCGGTTGCAGGCTATCGATTTCCCGGCCTGCAACATACGGAGGATTGGCAATGATCAAATCAAACTCCGAAACAGAAAGTGCTTTATGGGAAAATAGATCGCTGTGTAAAAAAATTATTCTTTCCGCAAGGGCATGCCTGAACGCGTTATCCCTGGCTATTTCCAGCGCTTTCCAAGAAATATCCAACGCGGTTATTCTGGCTGAAGGTAAAAACTTGGCCAATGAGACCGCGATACATCCTGAACCGGTACCGATCTCCAGGATATCTACTTTTCCGGCGCAAAGCTTAAGCGCTTCCTCGACCAGGATCTCGGTTTCAGGACGCGGTATCAGCACGTTGGCGTTTACCTTAAACGAAAACCCCATAAACTCTGTCTGGCCTAAAATGTACTGCAAAGGTTCTCCGGCAGACCTTCTGCGCAATACAGAAGCAACCCAGGCCGAATCTTTTTTATTAAGATGGGTGCTTCTTTTCTGCCAAAGAGTTGCTTTGTCGCAACTAAACAGATGCGTGAATACCAGCTCAGCCTCATTCATTTTTTAAGGCCTGTTGTTTCTTCTCGGAGGCAGCCTTGATAAGGGCTTCGGCAAGCTCATCAAGCTCGCCTTCCAGGATAGCCTCCAGCCTATGCGATGTAAAATTGATCCGGTGGTCAGTGACCCTGCGGTCCGGAAAATTATAGGTACGTATTTTCTCGCTGCGGTCTCCGGTCCCGATCTGCGCCTTGCGCTCGCTGGATATTTTTTTCGCTTCCGCCTCAATCTTCATATCCAGAAGTTTTGCGCGCAGGATCCTCATCGCCTTAGTCTTGTTTTTGAGCTGCGAGCGCTCGTCCTGACAGGCAACCACCGCACCAGTCGGAATATGCGTGATCCTGACCGCGGAATCCGTCTTTTGCATATGCTGTCCGCCCGGCCCGCTTGAACGATATGTATCTATGCGCAGGTCTGCGGAATTGATCACCAGATCCACCTCTTCCGGCTCAATAAAGACAGCAACCGTTGCGGTCGAAGTATGGATCCTGCCCTGCGCCTCTGTTTCCGGTACGCGCTGCACGCGATGCACGCCGCTTTCATAGCGCAGACGCTTAAACGCATCCCTGCCTTTAACGCTAAAGGATACTTCTTTGCATCCCCCTGATTCGTTTGTGCTTATAGACATAACCTCTACTGTCCAGCCCTTATTGCCGGCATACTTGGTATACATGCGGTAAAGGTCTCCGGCAAAAAGTCCGGCCTCATCTCCTCCGGTACCCTGGCGGATCTCAACAATGATATCCCTGCCGGCGTACTCATCCTCTTCAGTAAGCGCTTCCTTGATCTTTGCCTCGATCTCAAGTTTTTTGACCCCTAGATCCTGGAGCTCTTTCCTGGCAAGATCAACAAATTCCTTGTCATGCTTTTCCTTAAGCACACCCTCTAAATCAGCAAGCTCTTTTATCAGGCGCTTATGTTCGCGGAACAAAGAAACCGGTTCGCGTAACGAGGCAAGCTCTTTGGCTAATTTATTAGACTGCTCGCGGTCAGCCAGGACCTCGGGGGTAGTCAGCAGATGCTCGAGCTCAGCATATCTGGCTTCTAATTTCTGAAGATGATCAAACATAGTTAGTTAAATTCAAGGTCTAAAATTCAAAATTCAAAACAATACTAAAGGTCAAAATTTAAATCAAATTCAAAGATTACTTTTAAACTTTATACTTTTAGCTTGTTTTTCCCGCTACCCATCGAATTCTAGGCGGGATCCCGCCTTAAAATTACATTGTTTGGCGGGAGATTTTTTTACTTTAATCTTTAGACTTGTTTCTTCCCGTATTTCTTAATAAACTTATCCACCCTGCCGGCTGAATCGACGAACTTATGCTTTCCGGTGAAGAACGGATGGCATTTAGAGCAGATTTCCACGCGGATATTGGGTTTGGTGGAACGGGTATGTATCGTCTCTCCGCATGCGCAGACGATCGTAGCCTCTTTGTAAACCGGATGAATTTTATCTCTCATTATTTCCTCCTTATTTTAGTTATTAGGTTTTCCCTAACTACTGTCTACTACCTACTAACTACTGCCTTACTGATTCATACTATTCAAGAACTCTTCGTTATTCTTGGTCTTGGCCAACTTATCAATAAGAAGCTCCATCGCTTCCACATTATTGAGCTCGTTTAGCACCTTGCGCAAAATCCAGATCTTGCCCAACTGATCAGGCTTGACCAGCAATTCTTCATGGCGGGTGTTAGAGCGCTTGATGTCAATTGCCGGATAGATCCTGCGCTGGAAGAGGTTACGGTCAAGCTGCAATTCCATGTTTCCGGTACCTTTAAACTCTTCGAAAATAACATCATCCATGCGGCTCCCGGTCTCTACCAAAGCCGTAGCAAGAATAGTAAGGCTTCCGCCCTCTTCAATGGCGCGCGCCGCACCAAAGAAGCGCTTAGGCTTCTGCAGCGCGTTGGAATCGATGCCGCCTGATAATACCTTGCCGCTATGCGGGACTACCGAGTTGTATGCGCGGGCAAGACGGGTAATGCTATCCAAAAGTACCACCACATCCTTCTTATGCTCCACCAGGCGCTTTGCCTTTTCCAGGACGATTTCAGCGACCTGCACGTGCCTTTCCGGGGGTTCATCAAAGGTCGATGAAATCACCTCTCCCTTAACGTGGCGTTGCATATCCGTGACTTCTTCCGGACGCTCATCGATCAAAAGCACAATCAGTATGACATCGGGATGATTCGTGGTAATACAGTTGGCAATTTTTTGCAGCAACACGGTCTTTCCGCTGTATGGCTGAGCAACGATCATACCGCGCTGCCCTTTTCCGATAGGCGTCAAAAGGCCCATAACCCGCGTAGATATATCATTCGGGCCTGTTTCGGGATTAAATGCCTCGCGCGGATAGACCGGGGTAAGGTTATCAAAAAGTATCTTCTCCTTTACGTCCTCCGGGTTCTCGAAATTGACCGCCTCGACTTTAAGCAGCGCAAAATACTTTTCGCCTTCCTTAGGCGGCCGGATCTGGCCGCTGACGGTGTCTCCGGTGCGCAGTTCGAATTTTCTGATCTGCGAAGGGGAAATATAAATATCGTCTGGGCAGGGAAGGTAGTTATAATTGGGTGAGCGCAGGAACCCGAATCCTTCCGGAAGGATTTCCAGCACCCCTTCACCGAACATCAGCCCCTCTTTTTCCGCCTGGGCCTGCAGGATCTTAAATATCAGGTCCTGTTTTTTCGCGCCGCTGATACCGTTGACGCCCAGCTCTTTGGCGACTTTGTTCAGCTCGGAAATCTTAAGTTCTTTTAAATTCTTAATATCCAGTTTCTCCACAACTACCTCCTTAATTTGCCCCGCGCCTTTGGCGAGGCGAATGATCCCACAGGGATAGCCCTTCCTACACCTATTAAGGAAGGGGCTTATCCTTCACTTAAAGCGAGGGATATTACTATATCCTTTACTTGCTTTCTTGTCTGTTCCTTTGTTCCGCTGTTATCTATTACAAAATCCGCGATGCGGACCTTTTTAGCAAGAGGCATCTGCGCGTTTATCCTCTGGAGTATCTCCTGCCTGCTTATCTTATTCTTTTTCTGCAGGCGCTTGAGCTGCTCGGCGCGGCTTAAAGTAACTACTATAAGCTTATCTGCTAAATTGTTAACCCTGGCCTCTACCAATAATGGAGCATCCAGCACGATTAACTTCGCCTTAGAAGAGTTGATTTTCTTCCTGATTTCAGCGATAACTAACGGATGTATTATCGCGTTCAACTTCTTCAGGGAAATTTTGCTGCCAAAAACCCGCCCTGCCAGCTTCCTGCGGTCAATGACTCCCGGCCTTTGTAAAACTGCGGTTCCGAATACCCTAAGGATCAAGACATAGGCGCTGCTTGCTGGCTTAAGACACTTATGTGCCAGGACGTCTGCATCAATAACGCTGGCCCCATATGGCTTAAACATGCCGGCAACCGTAGTCTTGCCGCTACCGAAGCTTCCGGTCACGCCTAGGATCATCTTTGCCTTATTTTTTTGATTTTGCCTTGGCATACAACTTGCAGTATTCTTTTGCGGATTCATCCCAGGAAAAATCACATTGCATCCCACGCTTAACAAGCGCATTCCAAATCTTTTTGTCCTTATAAGATGCTGCTGCTTTCTCTATTGCGGAAAGCAGGACTTCTCTAGAGTATTCTTAAAAGAAAAACCGTTTTGATCATTTACCGTGTCAGTAAGGCCTCCGGTCTTTGCAAAGGGCACTGCTTCAGCAGCGCACATAGCGATCTTCATCTTTTTCAATTGACCGGCTCCATTTCCAGCCAATTCTTGCCTTTCTTTATATCCACCTTAACAGGGACATCGAGCTTTAGGACATGCTCCATCCTGTCCCTGACCAGCCCAATCAGCTGATCCAGCTCTTCTTTATCGACATCAAAAAGCAATTCATCGTGGATCTGCAGGATCATACGGGCGCGCAATTTCCTGCCTAGGATTTCTTTCTGGATATCGACCATCGCCAGCTTTATCAGATCGGAGGCAGACCCCTGAATAGGAGTATTCACTGCCTGGCGCTCTGCCATTTGCCGGATAGTCTGATTCTTATTATTGATCTCCGGCAGATATCTACGCCTGCCCAGAATCGTGGTCACAAAACCGTCTTTTTGGGCTTTACTGATCTGGCTGTCGATATACTCTTTGACTTTAGGATATGTGGTAAAATAAGCGTCGATAAAACCCTGCGCCGCTTCCGCTGAAATCCCCAGATCGCGGCTTAGCCCGAAAAAAGTCAGCCCGTAGACGATCCCGAAATTTACCCGCTTGGAGACCTCGCGCATCGCGTCACTGACTTCGTTCTCACTGACCGCATAGATCAGCCCCGCGGTCGCCTTATGGATATCTTTATCCTTTTCAAACGCCTGGATCAAATGCTCGTCTTTGGAAAGATGTGCCAAAATACGCAATTCCACCTGTGAATAATCACAGGAAATAAGCAAATTTTCTTTTCCCGAAGCGATAATCGAGCGCCTGATGTTTCTGCCGATATCGGTCTTAACGGGAATATTCTGCAGATTAGGATTACTGGAGCTTAATCTTCCGGTTTCGGTCCCGGTCTGATTGAATTCGCTATGGATCTTTCCGGTACGCTTATCCAACAATTCCGGAAGCGTATCAATATAGGTATTCTTAAGCTTGGTCAGCTGCCGGTACTCCAGCAAAAACTTAGGCAGCGGATGCTTATCCGCAAGCTTGCGCAAGACTTCTTCGTCAGTGGAAGGGCCGGTCTTGCCTTTCCTTACCACAGGAAGCTTCAACCGCTCAAAAAGAATTTCCCGCAGCTGTTTAGTGGAATTGATATTAAACTGCGTTCCGCTTTGCTCATAAATATCTTCAATCAGCCTGATCAGCCGTTTCTCGATATCGCGCGAGAGCTGTGTCAGCACTTTTACATCCAGGCTTATGCCGTCTAACTCCATCCCGGCTAAAACAGCGACCAGCGGCATCTCAAGTTCAAAAAATAATTTATCCAGCGACTTCTCCTGCAACAGGCGCTCTAACACAGGCTCAAGTTTCCAGATAAGGCCGGCGGCTTTTGCCGGATCGACCCCGTCTTCTTTGATAAAGACACCAAGGTAATCAAGTACTACCTCGGAGAGGCTATATGAAGTTCTGGAGGGATTTATTAAATAAGCGGCGATCATCGTATCAAAATACAATCCGGCAAGCGCGATACCTTCTTTTGCGAAGGCGACCTTTGTTTTCTTTAAATCGTGCCCGACTTTTTTGATATCGGCATCTTCGAGCATCATTTTTGTATTTCTGCCGGAATCTTTTACGCGGAAAAATTTATTATTCACGCCAAAAACCGTTTCCTGCGGGTTTTCCGCGTAGATAACGACTTCTTCCTTCTTGTCAAAGAACGCATTAACCTCTTCGTCGCTAACTTCAATCACTGTTACCGCCGCAAGCTCATCTTCTTCCTGCGGCAGATCTCTTAACAGTTTTTTAAACTCAAGGCGCTTAAATATCCGGGATAATTCCTTAATATTCGGGTCTTTTACCTCAAGCTCATGCGGATCAAAATCAAGTTCCATATCTTCATCCAAGACGGCCAATTCTTTACTTAGGCGTATCTGCTCTGAGTGCTCTTGAAGGGCAACCCGGACCTTTTCCTGTTTGACCCGGTCGATGTTATGGAGAAGTTGTTCCAGAGAGCCAAACTCCACGATGAGCCCTGCGGCAGTCTTCTCCCCTACCCCCGGTACGCTGGGAATATTATCAGCGCTGTCGCCCATTAAAGCGATAATATCGGTGATCTGTTTGGGCTCAACGCCGAAACGTTCCCGGACTTTTTGAAGGTCATAGAGAAGTCCCTGGTCTTTATACGGGCTTAATACCAGCGTAGACTCATCTACCAACTGCAGAATATCCTTATCCGAACTGACAATGGTCACGCCAAAACCATGATGCTTTGCTTTTTTTGCCAGGCTTGCGATGATATCGTCAGCCTCAAAACCTTCTTTCTCAAAGATCGTAAGATTATAAGCCCTGACCACTTCTTTGATGAGAGGTATCTGACTAGATAGGCCATCAGGCATGGGAGGCCGTTGGACCTTGTACTGCGCAAATTTTTTCGCGCGGAAGGTATCACGGGAAACATCAAAACAAATTGCCAGGTATTTGGGCTTTTCGGCCTTCAAAATCTTGTTTAAGATACTGACAAACCCGTAAATGGCGTTAGTTGGCTGGCCAAAAGACGTATTCAGGCCCTTTAGCGCATAAAATGCCCTATAACAAAAAGCGGTAGCATCAATGAGATAAACGCATTCCTTACGCATCAACTATTTCATGGAAAACGATGTATGGAGAGGGATTGACAAATGTGGTAAAACTATTTTGACAAAAGCCGAGTCTGGACCTTATCGATAAATGCCTCAATATCATCGTTATCAGGATCAAGCTGTTCGGCATCGATCGCAAGTTTCAGGGCAAGCACTTCATCGCCTTTTTTGTAATTCCGCTTTGCCTTAATCAATTTGTCTCTGGCGAGCGCTATGTTATCTTTCTTGAGGAGTTCTTTTTCGATGGTAACATCATTTAAAAGCTCGACAATCTCCTGCTCACGCATATCCTGAATAGGCCTTTTGGAAATAACGGAGCATATATCAAGATAACGCTGTTTGGCTTTCTGCGTCCAGGGATCATCAGGCATACCTAACTCTACCCGCTTCTTCCAATTCGCGGCAGCCTGCTTAAGGTCGCGCTTATTTTCGTAAAATAACGCCAGGTTAGAATAGGCGCTTAAGAAATTGGGATTGATCCTAAGTGCCTGCAGGTACGACTGCTCTGCGCGGTCATCATGGCCCATCGCTTCGTAGATTACGCCCAGATCATTATATGCGGCCGCATACGCCGGATCAAGCTGTATTGCCTTCTGATAGAAGCTTAGCGCGGAATCAAGCTTTCCTAGATTCTGAAACTGCATACCCTGAGTGCGGTAAAGCCGCGCCTGTTTCTGCAATTCAGTAAGATTCTGCTCTTCTTTTAAGGTCAGATTCGGATCGGTAGCCTTTGAGGGATTATTGGGGCTGGAGATTCTTGAATCCACAATCACTGTGCCCTTTTTATTTTCAGGAATATCGCGGTAGGTAGCAAAACCGCGGTTGGCAACCGCATTCGCGTCCTGATCCTGAGCCAAAGCAAAAGTTGTTCCGCCGACGACAAAAAGTAACGCTAAGATTATACGCATATTATTTTTCTTAATGGTAGGTTTAATCATTTATATTGTTGTTTATATTATACATATAAGTACGGCCACGTCAAGAAAAAAAATCAAAAATTTTACCTTAACTTAAGCAGGCACCTTATGTTAGATAAACGCCTCCATGGTAAGCGCCGGATGGTTAACCTTGGCCAGGAATTGCGTCAATTCCTCGGAGGTAGTGGCAACGGTCTCATCGGCGATCTTTTCCAGAAAATCAGGCTCTCCTATCTCAACACATCGCTTCTTAAGCTTCTCTCCCAATATTTCCTTAAGCTCTTTAGGCATCCACACAACGCGCTTCAGCCCGCCTTCGGCGTAGATAAACTTTTTGCTCAACATGTACAACTTTCCTACGCCCAGGAATCCCGGAGTCTGCACCCCTCCCCCGACTGAGCCGGCAAGTGTAGTAAAAGACATCCCACTGGGAGTCATACCGGAATGATCGCGAGAGCGGA
>CAYGZJ010000041.1:0-9149 GCA_964354335.1 uncultured Planctomycetales bacterium
CAGGGATTTAATGCTGCCCAGAACAATACGCTGCTGCTCTTCATAAAGCTGCATGTTCTTTATGGCGATGATCGTCTGCTCCACGATAGTCATAAGTATTTCCTGATCAGAGCGGTCGAAAAGGTTGCTGCCCGGTTTACGCTCGATAATAATCATGCCGATTATATCTTCGGCGATAAGCGGCACACCAAGCAATAAACCGTTCCTGACCGAGGACATGGTCTTAAGGATCCGCCGCTGCGTGTGGCCGGTAATAGCGGCTTTTCTATCGATAACAAGCTTCTTCTTATCGCTGATCTCACATTTAAGAAGGGAGTATTTCTTGGTGGGGTCTAATAACAGGATACGGCAGGATTGCGCATTGAATATCTGGGAGATCAGCCGCGCCAGGCGCGGTATCAGGTCCTTTACTTCATACGTAGAATTTACCAGGCGGTAAATGCTATGGATGGAAGAAACCAGGGAATTATACTTTTTTGTAGGGGTCAAAAAGCTTTGCGTACTCATCTAAGGCATACCTGTCAGTCATTCCTGCGATATAGTCACAAACAACCTTGCGCACACCGTCAGCAGATATGCGTTTGTGTATCTGCGTCGGCAGCGCTTCGGGCTTATCGATATAATACTTGAAGAGCTCCTGGATAAAAAGCTTTGCCTTGTTGTGCATGCGGATCACGCGGTAATGACAGTAGAGCTTTTCCATCAGAAAATCGCGTAATGGCCTGCGCAGGCTTAAGACTTCTTTGCTGAAATTAACAATCTTTTTGTCCAGTTTCTTCAGATCTGCGCAAGACTTAAGCTTGTATTTCTGGATCTGCTTCTCGGTTTCCTGAAGCAGATCCGTGACCTGCAAGTCAATGAGCGAACGGATGATCAGATATTTTTTTCTTGTGCTGTCTATTTTAGCATACTTCTGGGTGATCGGTAAGCATATATTCTTCCAGATCGGCAATGTTTCCAGGTCAGACTCTTTAAGCAGCCCGGAGGTCAGCCCGTCGTCAAGATCATGGTTATCATATGCGATCTCATCGGCGATATCAACGATCTGGGTTTCTAGCGTAGGTAAGTGGCCCGGAGAAAAATCCTTGATCCTGACTGCTTTGTCAAACTTTGAAGAGTGTTTGACTATCCCTTCCCTGACCTCCCAGGTCAGGTTAAGGCCGGAAAAATTCGGGTAGCGCTCTTCCAGATGGTCGACCACGCGCAGTCCGTGCAGATTATGATTAAAGCCGCCGTGTTTTGCCATAAGCTCATTCAGGGCATCTTCACCTGAATGGCCGAACGGCGTATGCCCCAGATCATGCGCCAGGGCAACTGCCTCGGTTAAATCCACATTAAGCCGCAAAGCTGATGCAATAGTCCGGGCGATCTGCGCTACTTCTATAGTGTGAGTCAGGCGGGTACGGTAGTAGTCGCCTTCATGGTTGACAAAAACCTGCGTCTTGTATTCCAGCCTCCTGAAGGCAGCGGAATGCACGATACGGTCGCGGTCGCGCTGATAACAGGTCCGGTATGGATGCTCTTTTTCCTCGTGCACCCTCCCCCTGCTCTGGAAACTCTTCATCGCGTAAGGCGCGAGGAATTTTTCTTCGTACTCTTTAATCTGTTCCTGTCTGAGCATTTTTTAAAAGTTTGTGCAGTTCATCCAGTGATTGTGAGATGACTTTTGTTCCAGTCGCTACCGGCATAAAGTTGACATCCCCCACCCAGCGGGGAACAATATGAATATGCAAGTGCCCGGGAACACCTGCCCCGCTTGCCCGGCCAAGATTTATCCCGATATTATACCCCTGCGGCTTAAGGATCTTGTCTATTAGCTTTTGCGCCCTGGTAACCGCGCTGAATAAATCAAGCGTTTCGACATCGGTTAAATTGCCCAGATTACGGACGTGCCTTAGCGGCGCGACCATCACATGCCCATTATTATAGGGGAAAATGTTAAGCATGGCAACCGCATGTTTTGTCTGAAAGAATACGTACCCTGATCTTCTGCTTCCGGCTTTACAAAAAATACAGCCCTTTGAATTCTTTTTTGCCTGCACATAAGCAAGGCGCCAGGGCGCCCATAACCGGTTTATACTCATAGCTTGATGATCCTGGCTTGGATATCAGCGTCTATCTCAATGATCCCGTAAGAGTTAGACGGCGCGAATATCTTATCCGTAGCGCTGCCCGGATTAAAAAATAAAATATTTCCCACCTTTTCGTTAAACGCCGTATGGGAATGCCCGAATACCACCATATCTACTTTATCTTTTTTAAAGACTGCCGATAAAAGTCCTACCAGGCTATTCGCTGGTCCCACCCCATGCATTACCGCGATCTTATAAATTCCTACGCTGAAAATCAGTTTCTCCGGAAGTTTATTACGTACGTTTTCAGGGTCCATATTTCCGTACACCGCACGAACGTCAGGACAGACTTCCTCAAGCTGCCGAAGCGTACTTAAATCCACCAGATCCCCCGCATGGATTATCATATCCACCTTCTTAAATTCATCCAGGATCTCTCGGGGAATCGCTTGAGCCTTATCCGGTATGTGCGTATCCGAAATAACGCCTATGCGCACAACTGCCTACCTTTCACAATGAGGATGCGGGACTTACGCAATCACCCTCGGCTTTGAATACAGGTCAAAAAACTGGTTAAGATTATTGATATCCCACATCCACACTTTTTCTTCCAGCGCCTTAAGCCTGGCATTTGTGTCGATACCGCGAAGGCTCACCATGATCTTACGCTGCAATTTGTGGCGGTACTTCTTGCATTCCCGGGAAAATTCCGAGATATCTTCTTCAGTCAGCTGGTCATTCTTAAAACCCAGGATCCAGAGGCTGTCATGCGAACGGCCGAGCAGCCCCTGCCGCAAATGTTCGCCGCCGAATTCCAAAGGCTTGATCTCCCTGAAATGGGTAAGTTTCAATTTTTTGCGCTCCACCTGGATAGTATCATCCGCAAAAAGGCGCAACAATTCGCTGACCCGCTCGATCACCGGTTTACGGGCATTGCGCATGAATTCCTGGATCATGTCCTCTATGCTATCGCGGAACTTAGCTTTCTGTGTCTTTGCGTCGAAAACAAACGCCTGCATCTTTTCCTGGTAGACGAAACGCAGCCAGAAGCCGAAGACGCGATCGTTGATGCGAAGAAAATCTCCGTTACGGACAATGGTATCTAGCTCAAGGAGCCGGTTGATGCGTACCTGCAGCTGTTTCGCGGGCTTCTTAAGCAAATGCCCTATATCCTTGATCTTGTTATGCCCGCTGGCAACCAGATAAAGTAAAGTCACATAATCATTGCTGCTGGGCAGGTCCTGAAAACGTTTCATGTAATTGGAAAAACGCTGATTTAATATGCCGGAGACATCAAAAAGTAAAGCTTCCAGGATATCCGCGAGAAGGCGCTGGTCAGCCTTGGCCAGCTCATTTACTATCGTTTCCAGATAGAACGGATATCCGCCGGTAAAATGCACGATGAAATCACGGTAAGCGGGATTAAGGCTTGCGCCCTGCATCCGATGGCTTAGATATTGCTCGCTGGTGGAGATATCAAACGGCTCAATAGTTACAACCTCGAAGTTTCCGAAAAGCAGAGAAAGCTCCTTAGAAAGCAAGGCACGGGCCTTGAATTTCATGGAGCTGGCAATAATATACATGGTGTTCTTCTGGGAAAGGATCATCTTCGACCACTCCCGGTAAATATTCTTTATCCCCAGGGCCTCGACATTATGAAACTCATCAAGAATGACTACACAGGACTTACCGGTTTCCTGGTGTATCGATTCGCAAAGCATCAACAGATCCGTGAACACGTTGTTTTTCTTGCGCTTCTGTATTGACTGCAGGACTGACTTGATCTTTACGACAGTCACTGGGATATATTTCTCAGACTTTGCGATCAAGAACCCGACATCCTCTTTAAGCGCAATACCGCTATTGGATAGAAAATTATAAAGGAGCACTCCGATAAAACGATTGGCAAAGACAGATAATGATTCAGGCCTGGCCTCCAGATAAACCATAACAATGCGGTTGTCGCAGAAGGAATTAAGGAACTTAAAGATAACTGAGGTCTTGCCTACCAGTTCATCCGCGATAATCGCGATATTCTGACGATAGCCGTCTTTTAAAGCCATAACGCGCTTTTGCAGAATATCCAGATATTGCTTACGGTCAAAAAATCTATCTTTTATCATGGCAGGTAATAAAGCGGATTCTGGGGTATCCGGCCCTTTCTGATCTCAAAATGCAAATACCTATTCCTGTCCTGCTTGGTCGCTCCGGCCTTAGCAATAACCATCCCCTGACTGACAGCCTCTCCTATTCGGATAAACACAACTGCGTTCCTGGCGTAAACCGTAGAAAACCCGTCTCCGTGATCAATAATCAGGGTCTTACCGAATATGCCGAAATTATCGGCATAAAAAACAACCTTGCCGCTGCGTACCGCCAGCACATCGCCGCCTGCGGAAGAAGAGATATTGATCCCTTTATTTATCACATTATCAAAAGTCTGGCCGAAGCCGGAGATGACTCTGCCTTTAAGCGGCCAGATAAAATCATCCGTGGAGGGCGCAACAACAACCGTCTGCTGCTTTTTCGCGTAAGGGATAAAAAGCTGCTGCCCGACCTCTATGGAAGTAGTATCCGGAATATGGTTGATCTGCGCGATATCATCTAAATCAGTATTATAGATCTTGGAAATACGCCACAGGGTCTGACCTTTTTCCACCCGATGATAGATCCCCGGAACATTAGGCGTTAATGTAGGAGAGGTAATACGAGTAGACGCTGGCAAGGAAGCAGGTCCGACCGAAACCGGCTCGCTGGCGCAACCGCAGAATGCCATAAACGTAATCAGTAATATGAATTTAATACGGAATAAAATCATTTATTTAATAATCCTAAGCGGGTGAGCGGAATCGAACCGCCATATCTAGCTTGGGAAGCTAGTGTTCTACCACTGAACTACACCCGCATAATTAATCAGAAGGTTACTTAAGCTTGTCCCAAGCACTCTAAATTCCCGTGGGATCCCCCGCCTTCGGCGGGTGAGGAAGCTAGTGTTCTACCGATGCCCCGATGTGCTCTTCCAGAGCGCTCGGGGTCCCGACCGAGCGAAAGCGATGCCGACGTTCAAAATATATGAAGTCGGCATTCCGACCGAACGAAGTGAGCGTCGGAAGCGTCGGGAAACTACGCCCGCATTACCTAATGCGTACCGACGCAATACCTATTAGCGTCGGGTGCGCAAAACCTAGCGCGTACCGACGCAATACCTATTAGCGTCGGGTGCGCAAAATATTTATTTACTTAGGCACTCATCCGAAACTTTAATAGAGCAGTACTTACCACACATCGTGCACACATCCGAATCCTGCGGCATTGAAGAACGGCGATACTCCTGGGCCTTATCCGGATCCACAGAAAGCGACACCTGCTTTTTCCAGTCACGCGCTCTGCGGGCCTGCGACATCTTCCTGTCCCATACACTTGCGGCCTTGAAATTCTTCACCAGATCTCCGGCGTGCGCGGCGATGCGTGAAGCGATAACGCCCTCCCTTACATCTTCCTTACTGGGATGCCTTAGATGTTCTGATGGGGTGACATAACATAAAAAGTCGGCGCCATAACCTGCGGCCAGCGCCCCGCCAATCGCAGAACTGATATGATCATAGCCTGAAGCTACGTCTGTGACCAGCGGCCCAAGGACATAAAACGGCGCATCGTGACAGAGCTTCTTTGCCAACTGAATATTCTTTTTCACCTGGTCCAGCGCGACATGTCCCGGCCCTTCGATCATTACCTGGACATTGCGTTTTCTTGAACGCAAGGCCAGGCTCCCAAGAATCTTTAATTCCGCGACCTGCCCTTTGTCCGTAGCATCAAGAATAGATCCCGGACGAAGCCCGTCTCCGAGGCTAAGCGTCACATCATATTTATAAGCGATATCCAGAATGGAGTCAAAATATTCAAAGAATGGATTTTCCCTGCCCGTGCGCTTGATCCAGCTTGCCAACAGCGCCCCTCCCCTTGAGACAATACCCATGAGCCTGACTTGCTTTTCTAACGCCGCTAAGCTCTTCTTAGTGACCCCGGCGTGAATAGTGAAGAAATCAACCCCGTCTTGCGCCTGCTCTTCAAGGGTCGCGATGACATCATCTATATCAAACTTCAAAAAATCATCATGGCGCTCCTGGGCATTTACCGCAATCTGGTAAATCGGGACTGTCCCCACCGGAATACAGGAACGCTGCAGCACTTCTTTACGGAGTTTACGCAGGTCTCCTCCCACGCTTAAATCCATAATCGCGTCAGCCCCGTATTTAACCGCGATTTCCAGCTTCTCGATCTCATCTTTTATGCTGGATTCATCGGTCGAGGTGCCGATATTGGCGTTTATCTTGGTCCTAAGGCCCAGCCCGATACCGCAGGGCTTCTTTAAAGCGTGTTTTTTATTTTTGGGGATGACGACTTTACCGTCTTTAAGGCAGGTCAGGAGCTGGCTGGGTGCGATTCCTTCCTGGCGGGAAATACTATCTATTAACGTCGAACCAGCGCCCTTCTTAGCGCATTCTAATAAAGTCATAGATGATACCTTTAACCTTACTTGCGTGAGATCTTAGCGAGCAGCTTCTTTTCGATTGCGTAAATTTCGTAGCGCAGCTTCTTAAACTGCACCGCGATATCTTTGCTGGAAAGCTTGGTAAATTCTTCCAGTACGCGCGCTGATTCTTTTACCCGCTGAATATTGGCAAAAAATATATCACTGATATCGCGTCTTTTTAACTCGTTTCCATAAACATCCAGGCCCACGTCCTTGCGGCTATCCCGGGCTTTTAAAAAACTATGCGGATAGGCCGGAATCTTACGCACCAGCGCATCAACACGGTGCCTGATGGCCTTAAAATCAGCGGTAATCGTCCGACTATTAAGGATAAATCGCGCTATCTCCTCACAAACACGCAATCCTTCTTTCAGGCGATTAATATTCGCGTCAAGTATCCTGTTGACAGCTTCTTTTTTCAAAATTTTCCGGAGATCTTCTTGATCAGATTAGTTGTAGATAGCCCTTTTACCAGCGCAATCACGCTGACGCGTCCGCCTTTGGCGCAAACTTCTTCACCTCCGACTATCGAATCCTTATTCCAATCAGCCCCCTTGACCAAAACATCAGGCTGTAATGTTTTAATAACACGTAGCGGAGTATCCTGGTTAAAAATGAGAACGTAATCCACGCACTCCAAGGAAGCGATCAACCCTAAGCGATTCTTCTGATCTATGATCGGCCTCTTCGGCCCCTTTATCTTCTTAACCGAAGAATCGCTGTTAACAGCGACGATAAGGATGTCGCCTTTCTTTTTGGCCTGAGCGAGGTATTGGGCATGGCCAAAATGCAACAGGTCAAAACAGCCATTGGTAAAAACGACCCTTTTGCCCTGCGCCTGCAGTCGCCTGGTAATAAGGCTTAACTGCTTCAGGCCTTTTATTTTATCGCTTAACAGACGGACTGTTCGATGAGATCGCATACAATATGTCCTATTGTGATATGCGCTTCCTGTACACGCGCGGTAACTGATGAGGGAATGATCATGGATACGTCAGCCAGCTTTGCCAGATCTCCCCCGTCTCCTCCGGTAAGGGCGATGGTCTTTATCCCCATCTTCTTGGCCTGCCGCATAGCGTTGGCGACATTCTTTGCCTTGCCGCTGGTAGATATACCGATGAGTAAATCGTTTTTCTGCCCCAAGGCCTCCACCTGCTTGGCAAAAACCACTTCATAGCCGTAGTCATTGGCAAGCGCGGTGAGAATCGATGTATTGGTGGTAAGGGCGATCGAAGGCAGGGCTGTCCTGTCTTTCTTAAACCTACCCACCAACTCCGCTGCGATATGCTGGCTGTCGCTGGCTGATCCTCCATTACCGCATAACATTACCTTGCCGCCCTTCTTGAGGCAATCAATAGCAAGTTCTGTTATTTCTATGATCTGACTGATGTAATTTCGTAACAGTTCTTCGTGCAGCTGTATGCTCTCAAGCAACAAATCCTTGATCTTATCTCTCATCTTTTTTCTTTATGTTATCCGAAGAAAACCTTCGCGATTTCATAAAGCTCCATGTCTGCTGTTTTGAGCGCCTTAACCGCGTCTTCCAAGGGAACATCGATAATTTTGATCCCTGACAAGGCGACCATCCTGCCGAATTTTTTGCTCAGCACCAGTTCCACGGCTTTTACGCCAAAGCGGGTTGCCAATACCCTGTCAAAAGCAGTAGGCGAACCTCCGCGCTGTATGTGGCCGAGGACGCTGACGCGAGTCTCGTAACCGGTACGTTTCTCTATCTCTTCACCTAACGTATCTCCGATTCCACCGAGCCTGACATGGCCGAAAGCATCAAGTTTCTGCTCCTGCAACACCATGCCCCCCTCTTTAAAATGAGCACCCTCCGCCACCACCACAATACTAAACATTTTGCCCCGCCCATGTCTTTTCTTAAGAATAGTGCAGACCTCATCGATATCAATGGGCAACTCAGGTATTAAGATGACATCCGCCCCGCCTGCGATCCCTGCCTCAAGCGCGATCCAGCCCGCATGCCTGCCCATTACCTCAGCCACAATGATACGGTGATGGCTCTCTGCGGTAGTATGCAGCCGGTCAATACACTCCATAGCGATGTTTATCGCCGTATCAAAACCAAAGGTATAATCAGTTGAAGAAAGGTCATTGTCAATGGTCTTGGGAACACCGACAATATTACTGATCCCGTCTGTGATCAGTCTGGAAGCGACACCCAAGGTGTCCTCTCCTCCCACGGCAACCAGGGCATCCAAACCCATATTCTTAAAATTATCTTTAACCTTTTGCACGTCCCCTTCTTTTTTATAAGGATTGGTCCTGCTCGTACCCAGGATCGTTCCGCCCTTAGGCAGGATTCCCGAAACGGTATCCAGGCCAAGCGGTATGGTGTCATTTTCAACCAGACCTTTCCAGCCATTCTTTATTCCCAGAACCGTATGTCCCGCGATATGCGCCCTGCGCACCACCGCCCTGATCACAGAATTTAATCCCGGACAATCACCGCCGCCAGTTAGAATTCCTATCTTTGCCATTTTATCTTTTTCTCCTTTTTCACTAAGCCTATTACAACC
>CAYGZJ010000042.1:0-9006 GCA_964354335.1 uncultured Planctomycetales bacterium
CGTGCTTACGCGCTGCCGCTGCCAGATATCCCAGCCCCACAGGAGGGTATTGCGCCAGCCCCATCACGTATCTGTCTTTAACCGGGGCGATCAAAAGGATCTTCATATATTAAAAAAGGCCCACCTTGCGGCACCACTCGAGGGAACGCTTCATTCCTTCTTTCAAATCGACCTTGGGGTTATATCCTAATTCTTTTCTCGCCTTCTCGATGCTACAGGCAATATCCTTATTCATCTCTCCCGCAACGTGGATCTCTGTCTGGTACATCCCGGCGCCCTGAAGGAACTTATCTCCCAATAAGAATACTTCGGAAGAAAAATCAGGCAGGAAGCGGGGACTAAATTTCTTCACCTCAAGGAGGTCTGCCACTGTCTGGTATATCTCAAGCGTGGTATAGGGCCGGGCATCGGCGATCCAGTAAGTCTGGCCTGCCGCTTCTTTCTTTGCTGCTGCCAATAGCATCGCCTGCGAGGTATTATCCACATAGCTCATGCTCCTGAAATTCAACCCGCTGCCAAAGACAATGGGATTACCCTTCTCGATCATCTTAAAGAACTTCGTCTGCCTCTTGGGCTGATTGGGCCCGTAAAACCAGCACGGACGCAAGATCACCGTTTCCATCTTTCCCGGTACATGGAAGTTATTGACGATGCATTCCGCGTGATACTTGCTTAATCCGTAATTCAGATATGGCCTTGGCTCATCTTCTTCTTTCATAAGAAGGTGATGTTTAAGATTTGTGCCGGCTACGGAATTACTGCTTATATAAATAAAACGCTTTACTCCGGCATGATACGCCTGAGTTATCAGATTAAGCGTACCTTGCGTATTGATGACATAAAGATCCTTTATTTTCTTGGCATGGATGATGCCGGTCACGTGAAAAATCATATCCACACCCTTAACTGCGTCCCGAAGGGTCTCTATCTTTGTCACATCGCCGTAGGCTATTTCGATATTCTTTATTTTTGAGAGATTGGTTATAAAAGAAGCGTCCTGGCCGGGAAGCACCAGACATCTGATCTGCCAGTCATTTACCGGGCCTTCATTTTCAAAGCCATTGACTAATATCTCAAGAAATCTTCCCCCTAACCAACCCGGAACTCCGGTTATAAGTACCTTCATTTCTACCTCCTTAATGAGTCCCGACGTCACGTCGGGAAGAATTAACCCCGCCGAATGCGCCAAAAATTTTGGCAACAAAATCTTTGTGCAGCGTTTATGAGACGGGGTAATTTCATTTACCTAACATAGATTATTAAGCCTACAGTTATAAGCCAAAGTATTATGTTTATCACAGTAGGTAAATCCTTAAACAGGATGCGTGTGGGGTCTGCACCTTTGTATTTTTCAAACACGATATATAGATACCTGAAAAGCCCATAGATGACAAAGGGCGTAGTATAAATAAGGTTCTTTGTCCCGAATTTCCTCACTGCCTCCGGAGATACGGTATAAAGCATGTAGCATACTATCGTTGCCGAGACCAGGACATAAGGAATGCGCTCTAAGAAACCGTGACTGTACTCTTTCAATACTTTTCGGTGATAGACCGCATCCTCGCCAAGCGAGGTTATCTCTTCCATGCGTTTGCCAAAGCCTAAAAATAGCGACAATAATAAAGTACACATGATAATCCATTCGGATAGCCCGACGTTTACTAAGGCTGCGCCCGAAGCCACTCTTAGTACAAACCCAGCCGAGATGCACATTACATCGATGATAAAAACATGCTTAAGATAGATAGAGTAAAGAAAATTTATCGCAAAATAGCTGATGATAAAGAGCGAAAAGTAAAAATTCAGCTTAATGGAAGCGATAATAGAAACAAGCGACAACAAAAAGAAAAAGAGGTAAGCCAGATTCGGGCTTATTAATCCGGATGCAAGGGGCCGCATCTTCTTCTGTGGATGCCGGATATCCTCATTCCTGTCTATAATATCATTAAGCAGGTACACCGCACTTGTCACAAGGCACCACAGGATGAATCCGGCAGCTGTTTCCTTAAAAGCCTGCGGCTGGAAAAGCTTAAGAGAGAAGAACGGGGCAGTAAAGATAAATAGGTTTTTTACCCAGTGCTTTGGCCTTAACGTAAGAAATATCGCCTTAAATATTTTCAAGGTATTTTACCTCCCTCCTATTTTTCCCCGATATCATTTTATTCTTTGATTTAGCTGTTTCTCAATCCAGCAATACGTCATTTTTAACCCCTCTTCAAGGGTCACTTGCGGCTCCCAACCTAAAACTTGGCGAAGTTTTGTATTATCGCTATTCCTGCCGCGCACTCCCTGCGGCTTGGTCAGGTCATAACGCTTGCTGATTTTCTTGCCCGCGATCTTGGCTACAATATCCACCAGCTCATTGATAGACACCATGTCATCGCGGCCCAAATTAAGCGGCTGGTGAAACTCAGAGCTCATCAGACGGTATAATCCTTCTACGCAATCATCGATATAACAATAGGAACGGGTCTGTTTTCCGTCGCCCCAAACCTCGATCTCATCAACATCCTTTGCCAAAGCGACCTTGCGGCAGATTGCGGCAGGAGATTTCTCGCGTCCCCCATCATATGTACCCAGTGGCCCGTAAATATTATGGAACCGGACACAGTAAGTCTTTAGCCCATAATCATCCATGAAATGCCGACAGGCGCGCTCGGTATAAAGCTTTTCCCAGCCATAGCCATCCTCGGCATCCGCAGGATAAGCATCCTCTTCCTTTAAGGGCGCGATATCCGTTGATTTTTGCTTGTATCCGGGATAAACACAAGCTGAAGAAGTATAAAGAAACTTTTTCACCTTTTCCTGTCTTGCGGCTTCCAGCATATATAAGCTTATCAGGGTATTATCATAGACGATTTCTGCCTTATGCGTTTCAATAAAACCGATACCGCCCATATTAGCGGCCAGATTATACACCTCATCTATGTCTTTGACTGCTTCCTGGCAATTCTTAAGCAATCTTAAATCCAATAACTTAAAATCATCGACAGTGGTTTTTTCATATTCGGGTTGCTTGATATCTACCCCGCGCACCCAATAACCCTTTTCCTGCAAATGCTTAACCAGATGGTGCCCGATAAATCCGCCTGCTCCCGTGATTAAAACCTTCTTCTTTACTGCCATGGAAACTCCCTTTCTAAAGGCCAACGCCTAAGTAATAAACTGTTTTTCCTTCGCAACCTTCCAATAATCTCCAGCAATCTAAAAATATTGTCTTTTTGCCCGGCTTTAGCTTCTTAAATTCCTGCCATGGCACAGCGATAATCGCTAGATCCGCGCCCTTAACGCAGGCATCGGCATTTTTGGCATAGCCAACCGTATCACCTAATACGCCGCGCACATTCTCCAGCGCCTGCGGATCATAAACGCTGACATTATAGCCTTCGCTTACCAACATCTGGGCGATATTTAACGCCTGAGAATCCTCTATTATAGAAGTATTTGGTTTATAAGACAAGCCTAAAAGGGCGATTTTTACCTTAGTTTTATCCTTGGCTTGCGCGCCTAAAACCTCATGTACCCTATTGACTATGCGCCAAACCTGGTCGCGGTTTACCTCATCAACCATCTCCGCTAATTTTGCCTTTGTCTCAAGCCTGCGGGCAAATGCCGCGAAAGCTACATTGTCACGCGGGAAACACGGACCGCCAAACCCAAGTCCCGGCCGGATATACTTACTGCCGATACGCGTATCCATGCCAAGCGCTCCTGTGATCACATTAGCGTCCGCGCCTTTAAGTTTTTCGCAGATCGAAGCGATGGAATTAGCAAAGGTAATCTTTGTGGTCACGTAACAATTCAGTGATATCTTGGTGATTTCGGCATTAAGGGGAGACATCCTGGCAAAGCGCGGCTTGTTTTCACAGGTCTGCCTGTAAATACCCTCAAGGATATCCCCGTCTCTTTTGCTTATTTCTCCGATCAACAAAAAGTCCGGGTTAAGAAAATCGTGGATCACGCTTCCTAAAGCGATGAATTCCGGATTATAGGCGACGCCAAAATCTTTCCCACAGGTTTTTCCGGAGACCTTCTCTAAGATATATTTAGCCACGGTTTCTACGGTACCGGGCATGACCGTAGAGGTCACCACAACCAGATGATATTCCTTTTTCTTTTTCAGGGCTTCGCCGATTTTATGCAGCGATTTCTCAAGATAATCATTGGAAAAACTCCCGTCGGCCAGGCTTGGTGTAGCCACCACGATAAAAGTGACATCGCTGTTTCTGATCGCCTCATTATAATCTACGGTGGCCAGGAGCCTGCTGCGGACCTTCTTAAGCATATTCGCCAGGCCTGTTTCCTCGATCGGCGAAATACCCTTGTTGATCTTATTCACCCTTTCTATATCGATATCTACTCCCGTCACCTTAAAACCCCTATAGGCAAAACAGGCCGCGGAACATAATCCCAACTTTCCTAAACCTATGACTGAAATTCCTTTAATTGTCTTCACCAACTCCTCCTGTCTGAATCTTTTTATTGAATATATGCTCGACTAAGGATGCCCTCCCTTGCGGTAATGCAAGGGTCCAGAAAATATAGGTCACCGTCTGCAAAAAACACATCAAAGGATGGTATGCCCAATAGACATTCCTATCGCGTAACATGAGATATATCGAATGTAAAATTGAAAATACCGGTATCAGGCTGTAAATCAGCCAGAAAAACATCTTGAGGCGAAAATGCCCGTAATAAAACCAGTCAATCCTGCGCTCACAGCGGGTCTTCAGAAAAATCTGGGTGTAATTCCTCTTCCATTTACTTACCCAGTGCCGGATAGAACTTACCGTATGATGATAAATATTAAGGTCAAAAGAATAGGCGACCTTATTGGTGCCGCGCTCGACCATATACTGAAAGAGCTCATTGTCTCCGGTGTAACCTTCTTTAGCGTATAGATCGCGGACGTCTTTTAGACGATAAACCAGCCCATTTGCTCCCCAACACAGCGGCCTTTTAGGATCGACATCAAAGATCTTGAATTTTATACCAGCACATTCTTCAAATACCGCTCTCTTTAAATAAAATTGCAAGTTCCTGTTTAAGAACTGAGCAAGCGGTTCACTCTGGATCAATTCGTAATAGCGCATGATCCGGGGATCATCCGGAGAAGCGATCATCTTTCCCCAGACGCATGACAGTTCCGGATATTTTACAAAGATAGCCGAGACTTTCTTAAGCCAATCATTCCCCACTAAGCCGTTATCGGCCGCAAAAACTACAAACAAATCTCCGGTTGCCTTCTGGCTGGCAAGCTGGGTGCCGTATTCGCCGAGCTTAAGCTTATTTTCAAAGATCAGGCTCGTATATTTCTTAGCGATAGCTAACGTTTCATCAGTAGAACCGGCATCGGTGATGATTATTTCAATAAGCTCTTTGGGATAATCCTGGCTTGCGATAGAACGCAAACATTCTTCCAGATATTTTGCGGAATTTAATGTAGGTACAGAAAAGGTAAACTTTAAGGATTCGGCCATATCTAAATGCAGCTCAGGCCCCCGTCAATAGTAATTGTCTGGCCGGTGATGTAATCCGCGGCAGGGGAAGCTAAGAATAAAATAAGTTTTGCCACCTCAAAAGGAGTGCCTAATCTTTTCATGGGAACTGCTTCTACAAGGCGCTGGAGACGATCCTGGGGGATCGACTTAACCATATCCGTATTGATCAGGCTCGGGGCTATGGCGTTGACAGTGATATTAAACTTCCCGTAACTTCGAGCAAGTGACTTAGTCAAGGCGATAATACCTGCTTTTGCCGCGGCATAATGCGGGGCGCTGGCAGAGCCTATCTTACCTGAAAGCGAAGAAACATTAATGATCTTTCCGTGTCCCTCTTTCTTAAAATATGGGATGACCCGCTGCGAAAGAAAAAAAGCGCCTTTTAAATCCAAGCTCATTACTTCGTCAAAATGACTCTCTTCGATTGCCTCGAAATCAACGCACTCAAATGTTCCGGCATTATTCACCAAAATATCAATAGTAGAAAACTTATCAAAAGCCTCTTTGACTAATTTCTTAATATCTTCTTTCTGGCGCAAATCAGCTTTCACCACCAGAACCTGCTTATTCTTGGCAAGATCATTGAGCAGCTTGACATTTTGGTGCGCAGTCAAGACCAGATTCGCGCCTTCTTTCAGGAATAATTCAGCGGTTGCCTTGCCTATTCCCCTGCTTGCTCCGGTAATAATCGCGGTCCTGCCGCTTAGTATGCTCATGTTTTAATCTTCTTTAAGCGTTCCCTTAGTTTTTTTTCGTAGGACTGGATCTCTTTAAAAGGGATCAATACCGGCTCAGCATCCATCCCCCGCACCCAGGCCAGGCCATTGGGCAACGGATTGATCTTTCTCTTAAGCGCCGGGATCTTTTCGTTAAAGGCAAGTTTAATATAGATAGCCGGCATATTTAATCCTGCCTCGGTGAAAAACTGATGCGTGGTAAAGAATCTGCCGATATTGATCTCTGTGGGATTGGGAATACCTGACTTATCATACGTCAGATCTACGCCGTAGATGCCGTGCGGACAATCGTCAATTGCCTTTATTGATTTAATAGCCAATGCGTCTAGTTTTTTATCGCTTACGGTGACACCTGTTCCGGTTATTCCGGTGACACCCGAGACGCTGCGGTTAGCGAATTCCCAATAAAGGCGCTTACGGCCCTGCGCGACAATCAATTCCCCGTTTTTCCAGATGGATAGCCAGGTGATGCTATCCGGGCTTAAATATTCCGCCACACTGAAATTTCCCCATCCTTTGTAATAATTTATCCAGTGCCGGGCAAAGTTAAGGTTATCAGTGGGAAGAGACCATTTTCCAAAAGCCCCGGAAATAGCGCGCACCCAGACCTTTCCTTTTATCTTTCGGAAAGCTTCTTTTAAGTCTGATTCATTGTTAACCATAAACGTGCGCGGGACACTTAAACCCGCCTCCTTCCATGCCTGCGCGGATTTAAATTTATCCTGACAGACCTCGATCACCTCATGGCGGGGTAGGAACGTTTTTACAGCAAGCTCATCCCGATATTTTGAGACAGTAAAGACCTCTTCGTCGTTTTGCACGTGCAGGAAATGCGGCTTGGTTTCAGCAATGATCTGCTGTAAAACCGGGATGTAATCTTTTTCGTCTATTGCAGGAGGAACAAGAAAATGTTTATCCACCAGGTCTTTGGCCTTGCATAAGTCATACTTATTGCAGGTTACGCCGATAAGATAAAGCTTCTCTTTTGTTTTCAAAAGAGAGCGGATGAAATTTAATGCCGGGGCTCCGCCTGCGCCGCCAACTAAGATTCGTTTAGTCATTTTTTTTCTGTGATTTCAATGATTTCAAGTTATGATTACAGATATTTAATCACTGCAATCTTCTTTTTAATCTCTGGAATCTCTATTAAACTACTTCCAGTAATATTTTTTATACTCACGGTAGTAATCGATGGTTTTCTTTATCCCCGCATCCAGGCTTACTTTCGGCTTCCAGCCGACGATCCTCTTTATCTTTGAGATATCCGCGTAATAATCCCCGGGCTCAAGCGCTGCTCTTTCCCTGGTAAATGCCGTATAGGTTATCTTACCGGATTCAGCAATAGAGACGATCTTCTTCGCCAGGTTGATAAAATTAATGGGCTTGCCAGTTCCGACATTAAACACCTTCCCATACGCCTTAACACATAGCCCGGACTGCATCAAAGCACTGACCAGATCATCAATGTAGAGATAATCGCGCAATATCCTGCCGTCACCGAATATGCTTATTTCCTGTCCATCAATGGCTTTACGGATAAACCAGTTCAACACGCCATATTCATCGTGCATCATCTGGTGGCGCGGGCCAAAGGTATTAGTGATGCGCAATGCGATCGCCCTTATTTTATGCACCTGATCATAGACCATCAATAGATTCTCAGCGCAAAGGTTAGTTATCGCGTAAACTCCCTTTGGATTCATGGGATGCTCTTCGTTAACCGGCAGATTGGTGCTTTCTCCGTACTGGCCGCGCGTACCGGAAAAGATGATCTTGGCTGCGGGATTGCTTTTTCTGCAGGCCTCCAACACTACGAGTGTTCCTTCTGCGTTAATACGCAGGTCCTGCAGCGGATTCCTGATGCTATCCACGTGATTTACCTGTCCGGCAAGATGGAAAATATAATCCTGCCCGCGCACCAGCCTGCTCATTAGCTTAAGGTCACGGATATCCGAATAATTGATCTTTATCGATTTTCTGACCGCAGTAATATTAAAGAGATTAGCGCCCTGACGCTTGAGCATACTATCAACAATAGTGACTTTTGCGCCCTGTTTGACAAGAGAGATGGCCAGGTTACTTCCGACAAAACCGAGTCCGCCGGTAATCAAAACTTTTTTATTTCGGTAACTTTCCTGCACGCTACCCTCTCTTAAAAACCAAGCGATTGCCTGATATGTTTCTCATTTTTACGTATCCAGACATAAACATCTTCCAGGATCGCCTGAGAATTCATCTTAGGAGTCCATCCTAAAGACTTGGTTACTTTAGTATTATCGGTAAAATAAATAACTATATCTCCGGGGCGAGTCTTTAATTCTTTACCGATTGCCACGCGATTTCCGCTGATTTTAGAGCACAGCCGCGTTGCCTCTAAGATGGAAAGACTCACTTTCTTTCCGCCTCCTACATTATAAACGTCACCGTTGATCTTATTCAAACACGAGACTTGTGTATCTATCAGGCTGAATAAATCATCAACATGTAAAAGATCCCTGACCTGCTTGCCTGTGCCGCCAAAGCCGATATATTTTACCGGTTTTTTAAAATAATGCGCCAGCATCCAGAAGGTAAATACCCCCTGGTCTACTTTTCCGAACTGCCAGGGACCGGCGATAACGCCGCAACGGTTAATCACCCCTTTTACGCCGTAATGCGTGATGTATTCCTGGAGCAATAACTCGGAAGCTAATTTTGTCGCCCCGTAAAATGTCTTGGAACCATCTGTAGAGAATGATTCTGAAATTCCTTCTTCTGACCAACCCTGG
>CAYGZJ010000043.1:0-8997 GCA_964354335.1 uncultured Planctomycetales bacterium
AAATGATATCCTGGAGCTTGATTTAGGAAAAGGGACTATCCTAAACGTCAGCAAGAATATTCAGCTCTCTATTAAGCCTTTCCCGCCGTTTATGCAGGAGCTTTTGAAAGAAGGCGGAATAATCAATTACTATAAGAAATATTCCAGATTGCCAGAGGTCAAATAAAGATGACGCATAAAGCTACATTGATTCCCGGAGATGGCATCGGCCCTGAAGTGGCGCAGGCAGCCCGTCGCTGTATTGAGGCTACCGGCGTAAAAATCGAATGGGAAGAGGCCCTGGCAGGCGAAAATGCCGTGGAAAAATTCGGGAATATCCTGCCTGAAAGTACCCTTGAATCTGTCAGAAAGAATAGGGTAGCTTTGAAAGGACCGATCATAACACCTATAGGTACCGGTTTTCGTTCGGTCAACGTCGCTATCCGTCAGGCCCTTGATCTTTATGCCTGTGTGCGGCCGGCAAAGTCATATCCGGGTGTACGCAGCCCTTACAAGGACATAGATCTGATCATAGTGCGCGAGAATAGTGAGGATCTCTACGCCGGGATTGAATTTGAAGAGGGGAAACCGGAAACAAAAGAAATCATCGCCGAAATCGGAAAACGCAACAAAAAGAAGATCCTTCCGGATTCAGGCATATCCATTAAACCGATATCGATCTCAGCCAGCCAGCGCATCGTCAGGTTTGCCTTTGAATATGCCATAAAACTTGGCCGTAAGAAAGTTACAGCGGTACATAAAGCGAATATCATGAAATTTACTGATGGGCTATTTCTTAAGGTTGCGCGGGAAGTCGCCAAGTCCTACGAAGGAAAAATCGCTTTTGAGGATGTAATCGTGGATAATATGGCGATGCAGCTGGTCCAGAAGCCGCATAATTTCGATGTATTGGTCCTGCCGAATCTATACGGCGATGTCATTTCGGATCTCTGCGCCGGGCTTATCGGCGGCTTAGGGATCGCTCCGGGAGCCAATATCGGGGATGAGATGGCTGTGTTTGAGGCGGTGCATGGCTCAGCCCCAAAATATAAAGGTATGAATAAGGTCAATCCTACGGCGATGATTTTATCCGGGGTATTGATGCTTAGGTACCTGAAGGAAGAGCAGGCTGCGCAAAAGCTTGAAAATGCTGTCAGCCAAGTCATTGCCGAGGGTAAATCTGTAACCTACGATATGAAGCCTGATCCTAAGGATCCTACTGCTGTCGGCACTAGCCAGATGGCAGATGCAATCATAGCTAAGCTAAAGAACAATTAGTCACAATGTTACCAATTAAGAAGCTTTTGCGGGTGACGTGGTGACTTGGTGACATGGTGACTTCTTAATATGAAGATATCCGTAATCGGAGCAGGAAATGTCGGAAGTTTGACCGCTCTTCGCCTTGCGCATGAAGGTTTAGGCGAGGTTTTCTTGATCGATGTGGTTAAAGGTGTCGCCCAGGGCAAGGCCTTTGATCTTGAAGATGCGCGTCCGATTGTCAATCATCATTATCTGGTGCATGGGACAGATGATATTTCTCAAATCAAGGATTCCGATATTATCGTTATGACCGCGGGTTTTCCGCGCAAGCCGGGAATGACCAGGGAAGAGCTGCTGCTTAAAAACGCGATGATCATTAAGGATGTCTGTTCCCAGATTACCAAACTCGCTAAAAATGCGATTGTGGTTATCGTGACTAATCCGCTGGATTTAATGACCTATTACGCTTTAAAAATAACCGGTTTTAACTCAAGGCGCATGTTTGGTATGGGGGTTACTTTGGATGCCGCGCGTTTTGCCAATCTTATTTCTAAAGAGCTCAATGTGCCGATAACAGATATACGGGCTACGGTCATCGGAACCCACGGAGAAGCTATGCTGCCTTTGCCGGGCTTTACCACCATAAAGGGTGTTACTTTGGATAAGATGGTTGATGAGGCCAAGGCAAAAGACCTGGTAAAGCGGACAGTTTTGCGCGGACTGGAGATCGTTACGCTCTTAGGCAGCGGAAGCGCCTATTTTGCCCCTTCCGCGGCAATCGCGGAGATTGTCCGTGCAATCGCCAAAGACGAGAAGAAGACGCTGGGGGTAAGCGCTTATTTGAACGGCGAGTATGGCATCAAGGATATCTGCATCGGCGTACCCTGCCGCATCGGCAAGAATGGTATTGAACAGATAATAGAACTGCAGTTAAGCGCTCAGGAAAAAGAAAAACTAAGCGCCTGCGCGCTCTCGTTACAGACTCTGGCTTCCGGATTACCATATTAACCAATGTATGAGCTGACCATAATCGGAGCAGGATGGGCCGGTTTTAACGCCGCACTTAAAGCTAAAGAAAATAATCTTAAGGTCTGCCTTATTGAAAAATCCCACATCGGCGGGACCTGTCTTAACCTCGGTTGTATACCCACCAAAACACTTATTCAATCAGCAAAAATCTACAGCAGCGTAAAAAAATCAGCGGTTTTTGGCGTAGACCTGACTAATCCGCCCGGAATTAATTTTCTTAAGGTTCAGGAAAGAAAAGAGCGTATTATTGAGCAATTGCGTTCGGGGATGCAGCTGTCTCTTAAGGGCGTGGATGTTGTCGCGGGGGAAGCTAAATTCTTATCCAGCCAGGAGATAGGTGTCGGGGAAACGAATATTCAGACAAAGAAAACCCTGATCGCCTGTGGTTCGCAGCCGTTTGAATTGCCGGGCCTGGAATTTGACGGACAAAAGATAATTTCTAGCGATGATATTTTAGCCTTAAAAGTTGTGCCGGCATCACTGCTTATAATCGGAGGAGGGGTCATTGGTTGCGAGTTCGCCTGTCTGTTCGCGGTTCTGGGAAGCCAGGTAGCTATTGTAGAGAAGATGCCACAGATTTTACCGGGCGTTGATTCTGAAGTTGCCAAAAGGATCACCACAAGTCTTAAGAAGAAAGGGATAAAAATCCATACCAACACCGATGCGCTTTCATTTGAGCGCTCCGGCTTTGAAAAAGTTTTAGTCTGCGTTGGCAGGAAGGCCTGTGTTGATACATTGGGCCTGGAGAAAATCGGACTCGGCGTTGAGCGCGGCAAGATCGCGGTTGATAGGTTTCTTAAGACCAATATCGATACGATTTATGCGGCAGGAGACTGTACCGGAAAACTCATGCTTGCTCATTACGCCGCTTATCAGGGCCGCCTTGCTGTCAATAATATGCTGCAACCTGATAATCAGCAGGAGGAAAATGCGCAAGGCGTGCCAAACTGTATTTTTACCGATCCTGAGATAGCCAGCGTGGGCATTACCGAGGATGAGGCGATAGCGCGCAATATTCCTGTCGAGATACATAAATTCGATTTTCTCGGTTCCGGCATGGCGCGGATAATCGAGGAGACAGAAGGTTTCATTAAGATAATCTCTGAAAAATCCAGCGGCACCCTGATCGGCGCCTCAATTATGGGCCCGCGCGCCACCGAGCTTATCGGGATCCTTACTTTGGCGCTGACTAACCGCTTAAGCGTTCAGGATGTAAAGAAGACTATTTTTGCCCATCCTACCTTATCAGAAGCTATACATGAGGCTTTATAATAATCATGCGTATAAGTTGTCTTGATCTGGGTTTAGTTGATTTTAAGAAAGCAGAGCTTCTTCAAAAAGAAGCTTTTTTAAGAGTGCGTAGCGGTGAATACGCAGCTGTGCTTTTGGCCTGTGAGCATAATCCGGTGATCACCTTAGGCAGGTCAGCAATGACAGAGAGTGTCCTTTTACCGGAGCAGGAGCTTAAAGAAAAAGGGATTTTGATATGTTCGACATGCCGCGGCGGTGATGCCACTTATCACGGGCCGGGGCAGCTTACGGTTTATCCTGTTATTGACCTTGGGTTGTTCAAGAAGGATATCCATGCGTACCTGCGCGGGCTAGAACGAGTGATTATAGGCTTTCTGGAAAAATACGGGGTTAAGGCCAGACAAAATCCGGGTTTGACAGGGGTATGGATTCAGGATAAAAAGATCGCTTCTATCGGCATTGCCATAAAAAACTGGATCAGCTTTCACGGATTAAGCATTAACATCAGCAATCAGTCTTTGCCGGGCTTTAGTTTTATTAAGCCATGCGGGATGGATATTCAGGTGACTTCGCTTGAGGAAAATACCTGCCGACAATTGCGTATGGAGAAGGTAAAACAGGATTTTCTAAGTGAATTTAAAAAAGCATTTTTTAACTAAAGGCTAAGGAGGAGCTATGTCTAATGTTGTTTTGCCCGAATTAGGAGAAGGAATTACTAAGGCAACGCTCTCTTACTGGTTTATACAAGAAGGCGAGAAGGTACGTGAAAAGGATGACCTTGTGGAGTTTACCACGGATAAATCGACATTTAATCTTCCCAGTCCATGCAGCGGAACGCTCATCCAGATAATCCGCCGCGAAGGTGATAGCGTAAATGTCGGTGAGGTCGTAGGGGTTATTCAGGAAGAATAGGAAGTTTTATTATATAATATATAAAAAGGCCCGCTAATTTGCGGGCTTTTTGTTTGGCTGGTAAAAAGATATTGACAACAGGTGGTTTTGCTAGTATATATATGACTATCGTAGATATGTTAAAGCTTTGATACGCTTTGGCCTGTTTATAAGCTTTATCAAGGTTGGTTAAGGAAAGCGCATGCGATCAACACGCTTAAGCGTAGAGGTCTTAAAGGTATGGTCAGGTGCGGATCTAAGGAGTGATGGGTATGTCAAAAAATAAAGAGATCATGACGGCAAAAGAAATCGCGCAGTATTTAAAGATCCATCCGCTTACTGTCCATAAGTACGCGCGCGAAGGAAAGATCCCGGCTTTTAAGATCGGGACAGACTGGCGATTTCATAAAAAGCACATTGAGCGTTGGATAAAACAGAAATCAAGTCTCTCCAAGCTATTCGTCATAGAATAGCTATTGCTGGAAATTGTCCCGTTATTTCCTAATGGAGTTGACAAGGCGCTAAAATGACTGTATCTTATCTAGCATAAAAGGAGTTTTCAGGTAATGGCGATCGATTTTAAGAAAGAGCTGGAGCAGGCTGCGCACAGTATGATCCTGGTGCATGAACCGCACCTGTTGATCAAGATGATACTGCGCATGGCGCTGCAGAAATTGAATGTCACCCACGCAAGTATCCTGCTCTACGATAAAGAAAAAAACAGCTACATACTGTCCGATTCACGCGGCTGCCTGCGTTCTAAGCTTCCCGTTGGAATGGCGCGTATTGATAAAGACGATCCTCTGGTCTATTTCTTCAGGGTGCATAAAACAAATGCTTTTCTCCGGGGAGGAGCTTTTGTGGCTGATGAGGCCAGGAACCTGATCAAGAAGCGTTCCTTAGAGCCTAAGTTTAAGCTGTTACTTTCCCATGTGCTCTACCAGATGCAGGTCTTTGACACCGCAGTATGCATCCCCAGTTATTTCGGGAAAAACCTATTAGCGGTGCTGTTGCTGGGCAAAAGAATCAACGGCAAGTCTTTTAGCGCAGCGGAGCTTAATTTCTTTGCCGCTATTGCCTCGAACATGGCTATGGCCATCAGAAACGCCCAGCTCTTTCAGGAGCTGGGGAAAGAGCTTGAGAAAGAACGCCAGCTTTTTGTGCGCTTCACTATTTCATTAGCGGCGACTATCGAGGCAAAGGACAACTATACTCACGGCCATACCACACGCGTGACTAATCTAAGTTTAAGTATCGCCGATAAACTCAGCCAGAAAAACAAAAAGTCCATCACGGAAAGATTTTTTGAGCATCTGCATATCGCCAGCCTTTTGCACGATATCGGAAAGATCGGCATACCGGAATATATACTCAACAAGAAAGGGGATCTGACTATCGGAGAGCGTAACCGGATAAAAGAGCATCCCCTTATCGGCGCAACCATCCTGCAGCCGGTCAAAGAGCTTGATGCCTCGATGTTGGGTGTCAAATATCATCATGAGCGCTACGACGGATCAGGTTACCCCGAAGGCTTAAAAGGTGATCAGATCCCCCTTATCGCTTCCATAATTTCGGTTGCCGATACATTTGACGCTATGACTACGGATCGGTCGTATCGTCACCGCCTCAACAGGGAAGAGGCGGTCAGAGAGATCCGGCGCGTAAGCGGTCGACAGCTAAATCCTGATATCAGCGCAGCTTTTTTGGAATTGTACGAAGAAGGCAAGGTATAGGAAACAAGATGAGTTCTAAGCGTATTGTCCTGATGTATATTTCGGAAATATCCGGTCACCACAGCGCAACCCTGGCCATTGAAAAGGCGATCCGCACGATCGACCCCGGAGTTGAAATCCTCAACATCAACGCCTTTCATTACACCAGCCCCATAGCTGAGAAAGTTGTCAACCGGATCTATATGGGCATTATCAAGCGATTGCCCAAGGTCTGGGATTATCTTTACGATAACCCCAGGATAGTAAAGACCGTAGAGAGGATGAAGAAGGCGGTCAACAAGATCAATTCCTCTAAATTTAAAGACCTCTTTGAAAAATTTAAGCCCGATGTTGTTGCCTGCAGTCAGGCATTTCCCTGTGGCATGGTCTCTGATTATAAGAAACACTTTAACTCTGCCCTTCCGCTGGTGGCAGTGCTTACAGATTACATACCGCATTCTTACTGGTTATATGACAACGTAGATTATTATATTGCTCCCTCCGAAGATATCAGCGTGCGCCTGCAGCAAAAAGGTGTTCCCCTTAAGAAGATAAGACCTTTAGGCATTCCTTTTGATCCCAAGTTTACCCAGCCACAGGATGTTCTAGCGATATGCAAGAAGTTAAAATTCGACCCCCAGGTACCCACAATCCTCATAATGGGAGGGGGGCAGGGCCTGGGCCCGATAAAAACCATCATTGATTCTCTGGAAAAGATCTCTATGCCGCTGCAGGAGATCGTGGTGACCGGCATAAATAAAAAGCTGTATAATTCTTTAAATAAGAAAATAAAGGACCACAAAAAGAATATCGCGCTTTTCGGATACGTGAATAATATCCACGAACTGATGAGTGTTTCCCAGGTCATCATCACTAAGCCCGGAGGTGTGACTACCGCGGAGGTCCTGGCAAAAAGGATACCCATGGTCATTGTAAAGCCGATACCCGGGCAGGAGGCAAACAATACGGCGTATCTTACGCAGAAGGGGGCGGCGATCAAAGTCGACCAGCCTGAAACGATAGGCCGCGTTATCGAGGACCTGTTTAGTGATCCTGGCCATCTGCATGCAATGCGCGAATCCGCGGGACTGATCAGTAAACCGCTCTCCAGTCTTGATATAGCCCGGCTTTTACTGGACCTGCCGCATGGTTAACTACCGACTCTATCGTATCGGCCAGGCAATCGCACTATCTCTACCGCTTAGGTTTGCCTATTGGCTGGCTGTTTTTTTCTCGGATATTCATCACCTTTTCGGTAAAAAGGACCGCAAGGTTGTCACCGAAAATCTTAAGGTGATATTTCCGCAAAAAGACGAAAAAGAGATCGCCAAAATCAGGATCAGGGTTTTCCGTAATTTCGCCAAGTATCTGGTTGATTTCTTCCGCTTCGAAAAGATCGACTCTGAGTACATAAAAAAGAACGTGCAGATCAAAAATCTGCATTATTTCGACGAGGCCCTGCTTAAAGGTAAGGGCGCTATAGTTTTGACCGCCCATCTTGGAAACTGGGAACTGGGGGGCGCAATATTCTCCATCAGCGCTTATCCTTTGTGGGCGGTGGCGCTTGAACATAAAGATAAGCGGATCAATAGCTTCTTTAACAATCGGCGGGAAAGCAGGAATTTACACGTTATTGCCTTTGGCCGTGCGGTGAGGATGTGCCTGAAGGTATTGCGGGAAAATAAAGTTTTGGCATTGGTGGGGGACAGGGATTTTTCAGCCAAAGGGATCGTTTTGGATTTCTTCGGTAAGCCCGCGCATTTTCCCGAAGGCCCGGCGTCACTTAGCCTTCAGACCGGAGCGGCTATAATCCCCGGTTTTATGTTGCGCAATGCCGACGATAGCTATTGTCTGTGTTTTGAGAAACCGATCGCCTTTCATTCCTGCGGGGACAGGGATAAGGATATACATAATCTTATATCGCTTTACATTCCGATATTCGAGCGCTATATCAGAAAATATCCTGATCAGTGGTATATGTTCCGGAGGTTCTGGATCGCATGAAGATCTGCGTTGTTATTCCCTCATATAATGAGTCAAAAGAAATTTCTAATATCGTCAGCCAGATAAAGACCTTAGGCCATGCTGTTGTTATTGTCGATGACGGCTCTTCGGATGACACCGCGCAGATCGCCGAGGCAGGCGGGGCTGTGGTTTTGCGTAATCAGTCCAATCTAGGTAAGGGAGCATCACTTATAAAAGGATTTGATTACGTTTTGAAAGGTGATTTTGAGGCTGTCGTGGCCATGGACGGAGACGGACAGCATCTGACAGAGGATATCTCCCGTTTTAACGCGCAGGCAAAGAGCTCCGAAGCAGCTTTATTCGTCGGTAACAGAATGGGGCAGGCAAAAAGCATGCCCATGGTGCGCTACCTGACCAATGCCTTTATGTCCTGGCTTATCTGTGCCCTTATCCGTCAGCGTGTACCGGACACGCAGTGCGGATTCCGTCTGATTAAAATCGGGCTCCTGCGCCAGCTTAAGCTTACTACCACTAATTATGAAATCGAGTCAGAGATGTTGATCAAGGCTTCGCGCCTGGGAGCGAAAATCGAATCAGTTCCCATTCATGCTATTTATCGCGGTGCCAAAAGCCAGATAAATCCCTTTGTCGATACTGTCCGGTTTGTCATTTTTTTAGCCAGGGAAATATGGATTTTGAGATCCTGAGAAAGCGTATGGTTCAGGAGCAGCTGATTCCGCGCGGCATCCACGATAGTGCCGTACTCGCTGCTTTTGCCAAGGTAGAGCGGCACTGCTTTGTCCCTGAGGAGCTGCGCGGTTCTTCTTATGCGGATCATCCGCTGCCTATCGGCGAAAGCCAGACAATCTCCCAACCCTACATTGTTGCCTTAATGACCGAATGCCTGGAG
>CAYGZJ010000044.1:0-8766 GCA_964354335.1 uncultured Planctomycetales bacterium
GTCAGCCGGCGTCATTCTGCGGAGTAGTGGGCCTTAAACCGACATACGGAAGAGTCTCCCGTTACGGACTGATCGCCTTTGCCTCAAGCCTTGATCAGATCGGGCCGCTGACTAAGGATGTGCGGGATAGCGCGCTTCTATTAAATATAATATCCGGTTTTGATGCCAAAGACTCCACATCCGTTAACCTGCCTGTCCCGGACTACACTCAATCATTAGGTAAAGATATTAAAGGAATAAGGATCGGTATTCCTAAGGAGTATTTTGTCGAGGGTATTGATCCGGAAGTAAAAACAGTCATAGAGGAAGCCATAGCCCACTTAAAAGGTTTAGGCGCGATTACCAAAGAAGTTTCTCTGCCTCATACTAAGTACGCTGTTCCGGTTTACTACATCATCGCAACCGCTGAGGCAAGCTCAAATTTAGCGCGTTTCGACGGAGTCCAATACGGTTTCAGGGCCAAGGACAATGTCGGCAACCTGATTGATATGTATAAAAAGACCCGCGGAATAGGATTCGGCGAGGAAGCAAAGAGGCGCATTATTCTGGGGACATTTGCGCTCTCTCACGGCTATTATGACGCCTACTATCTGCGCGCGCTCAAAGTAAGGACATTGCTAAAACAGGATTTTGATAATGTCTTTAAGGATTTCGACTGCGTCCTTACCCCGACTTCACCTACGCCTGCTTTTAGAATCGGGGAGAGAGCGCAGGATCCGCTGAAGATGTATCTTTCAGATATATATACAATTTCGGTGAATCTTGCCGGAATTCCCGGAATTTCAGTCCCTTGCGGTTTCACAAAAAATGGCCTACCGGTGGGATTGCAGCTTTTAGGAAAACATTTTGATGAGGAAATGCTATTTCGGGTTGCGCATGCCTACGAACAGAGTACATCCTGGCATAACATAAAGCCGAAACTCTAAAACTATGGACTACGAAGTCGTCATTGGGTTGGAAGTGCACCTGCAGCTAAAAACAAGGACCAAGGCCTTTTGCGGCTGCCTGACGGAATTTGGCAGTGAACCTAATTCGCAGGTATGTCCGGTTTGCCTCGGGTTTCCCGGTTCTTTGCCGGTGCTGAATAAAACAGCCCTTGATTATGCCATAAAAGTCGCGCTGGCTTTAAGCGGGACGGTCCAGGAGTTCACTAAATTTGACCGAAAGAATTCTTTTTATCCTGATCTTCCGAAAAATTATCAGATTTCGCAGTATGATCTGCCGCTTTCCCGCGCAGGCTCTATCACTATCGAAGTGGAAGGTAAACCGAAACGTATCGGGATCACCCGTGTACATATGGAAGAGGACGCGGGCAAGTTAGTGCACCAAGAGACAAGAAGCCTGGTTGATTTTAACCGGACCGGGATACCGCTTTTAGAGATTGTAAGTGAGCCGGATATGCGCTCGCCGCAGGAGGCCTATGATTATCTGATGGCGCTCAAAAGCACTATTGCCTATCTGGATGTCTCTGACTGCGACATGGAAAAAGGATCTCTACGCTGCGACGCTAATATTTCTCTGCGCCAATTCGGTGCAACTGAATTAGGGGTAAAGACTGAACTGAAGAATCTGAATTCATTCAAAGCTGTAAAAGACGCGTTAATATTCGAAATTGGGCGTCAAGGTGACCTCTTGGATAAAAGCCAGCCCATGCTTCAGGAAACGCGTTTATGGGATGAAAAGTCAGGGCAGACTCTTTCCATGCGCACCAAAGAGGGCGCGCAGGACTATCGATATTTTCCCGAGCCTGATCTTCCCCCGTTTATCATTAATAAAGAAAAGATCAGCGAAATCAAAAGCACTATTCCGGAATTGCCTCAGGAAAAAATGCTGCGTTTCATAAAAGATTACGGATTGTCCGTTTACGACGCAAAAATCCTTGTTTCATCAAGAAAAGACGCCGATTGCGCAGAAGATTATATGAATAAATATCCCGATAGCAATAAAAAACCGATTGTGAATTGGTTAATAGGTCATGTTGCCGCTATTGCTAGCGACAATAACGTAAGTCTCCATCAGCTAGAAATTCCCGGAGGAAAAGGTGAGCTTATTCGGCTGGTGAAGTCTGTTGAGAAGGGAATTATATCTAATCTGTCCGCGAAAGCTGTCTTAAGTGAGTCGATTTCATCCGGGGCAACTTCTTCTAATTTGATCGTAAGCAAAGGCTTATCTCAGGTTTCCGACGTTGACAGCCTGACTCCTATGGTTGATGAAGCTATAAAGGATAATCCTAAATTTGTGGCTGATTATAAGGCAGGAAAAACAAATGTCATTATGGCCCTGGTCGGACAGGTAATGAAAAAGAGCCAGGGTAAAGCAAATCCAAAAGTGGTGCAAGAAGTTTTGAAACGGAGGCTCGCTGATGCGTAAAAGATTTATTGTTGTTTTTATTTTGTGCGTTGTGCTATTTGGCGTCTATTCATTTGCTAAATCCGAAACACTGAAGAAAAGACAGCAGGATGAGCTATATAAGCAGGTGGAATTATTCTCCGATACCCTGGCGGTCATTCAGACGGATTATGTGGACGATACAAAACCAAAGGACCTGATCTACGGGGCGCTAAAAGGTATGCTTGCTTCCCTGGACCCCCATAGTTCTTTTATGGATCCTGAAACATATAATGAGTTAAGAGTGGACACCGAGGGCAAATTCGGCGGACTGGGTATTGAGATCACTGTTAAAGACGGGCTGCTGACGGTTGTTACGCCGATCGAGGATACCCCGGCATGGAAGGCAGGGGTAAAACCTAATGACCGGATAGTCAAGATCAATAATGAGCTGACACGCGATATGACGCTTACCGATGCGGTAAAGAAGATGAGAGGAAAGCCAGGCGAGGCGGTCACTATAACTGTGCTGCGCGAATCGGAAAAGAGAGTATTAGATTTCAAAATCGTACGCGATATAATCAAGATCAGGGATATAAAAGAAGCTCGGATCCTGGAAAACGGCATCGGCTATATCCGCTTGGTTGAATTCAGGGAAAACACCTATCAGGATTTAAGCAACACGCTGGAAAAACTAAACCGGGAAGGGATGACTGCGCTGATCTTAGACCTGAGAAACAATCCCGGAGGATTACTTGATGTGGCTGTGCGGGTTGCGGAGAAATTTATTGAGAAAGGAAAGCTGGTAGTCTATACCAAGGGCCGCAAGAGTTCACAGGATACTCAATTCATTTCCCATGAGTCACGCCCGATCCTTAATCTACCGATGATCGTCCTGATCAATGAAGGCTCCGCATCCGGAAGCGAGATTGTCGCCGGTTGCCTTCAGGATTATAAACGGGCGATCATCATGGGTATGAAATCTTTCGGAAAAGGTTCTGTGCAGACAGTGATTCCCTTAAATGACGGATCGGCTTTACGCCTGACAACAAGTAAATATTTCACTCCTTCCGGAAAGGTCATTCACGGTAAAGGCGTTGAGCCTGATATCACCGCAGAAGACAGGAGGATAGATCCGGACTTCGAAAAACCGGAGAATATTCAGAAACCCCAGGATGTTTTTGAGCAGATAGAGAAGAAAGAGAAGGAAAAGTCAACAAAGCTGCCAAAGAGTTTTGATTACAAATCAGATTTGCAGTTAATGCGCGCGGTAGATGTCTTAAAAGCGATCACTTACTTTAAAGATGGCAAAACGCAGACCCCGGCAGAAAAAAGAACCCAGAAATAACGCCCTGAGTTCTTTTTTAATCCTGATCATCATATTTTTAGGGCTTTCTATAGTTTTGAGCAGCCCTAAAAAGGTAATTGTCACGGTAAAGGTTCCGGTCCCTGTTAGGGTCCCGGTCTTTGTTAAAGTTCCGGTTCCTGCGCAAACACCGGCAGCTCCGGTAACCAATCCTCCTGTTGCCGTACCACCGAAACCTCGGGTTCCTGAGAAAATTGTTGCTCTAAAAACGCCTACGCCACCAAAACCAGCGCCAGTGGCTAAGCCAACTCCCCCGGTTAAAACAGCAGCAGTAAAATCACCTTTGCCACCCGTAAAACCTGTGATTCGGCAGAAAGTTCCGGTTGCTCCCAAGCCGGTTGTTCCGGTGAAGACTGTGATTTTGCCGCCAAAACCTATGCCGGTGATACCAAAGATCACTCCGGGTATAAAAGGTAAAATCGCCATTGTTATCGACGATTGGGGATATAACCTAAACAATAAATCTGTTGTTGATGAGATTCACTATCCGCTTACCGCGGCAGTCCTTCCTAATTTAGCGCATACCTCTGATGTTGTGGAAGAATTGCACCGGATGGGCTTCGAGATCATTTTGCATCTACCTATGGAGCCGCAGGAAAGATATAATCTTGAGAAAGACACTGTAATGACTACGCTCGATGAATCGGCTGTAAGAAATATCCTAAACAGCGATCTAAAGGGGTTACGTTACGTCAGAGGCGTTTCTAACCATCAGGGCTCACTTGCTACAGGAGACCCCACTACGATGGAGTATATTTTAAAGGAGCTGCGCAGGCGCCGCCTGTATTTTCTGGATAGTTTTAGTTCGCCGAACTCAGTTTGTTTTGACGTTGCCGGAAAGACCGGTGTGCGTTTCGCGCGCAGGGATGTGTTTCTGGATAACAGCAATGACCCGGAGTATATCAGGCAACAGATTGACAAGCTAAAATTAGAAGCAGAACAAAAAGGCTGGGCCATCGGAATCGGCCATGACCGCAAAAATACCCTTGAGGTACTTAAGGAAATAATGCCGGAACTGGCCCAGGAAGGTTACAAGTTTGTTTATGTCTCGGAGCTTGTCGAATGATCGTTCTTGGCATAGAAACTTCTTGTGATGAGACATCGGCAGCTGTAGTCAGGGATGGGCGCCAAGTCCTTGCCTGTGAAGTGGCTTCCAGCCTGCATTTTCATAAGAAATACGGAGGAATTGTCCCGGAGATCGCTTCGCGTATGCAGCTTGAGACTATTGCCAGAGTTACGCAAAGCGCGGTAGAGGACGCGGGTATTCCTCTAAAAAAAATCGGCCTAGTCAGCGTAACCAGCGGGCCAGGGCTTTTAGGGTCGCTATTAGTCGGTGTTTCTTTTGCCAAATCCCTAAGCCTTGCTTACGGCATTGCGCTCATTGGCATAAATCACGTGCACAGTCATTTGTATGCGAATTTCCTGAATGGCACAGGGATAAAGCTTCCATTTGTCGGGCTGGTGGTCTCAGGCGGGCACACCAGTTTATTTTATGTCCGGGATTTTGATGATATAAAGATCCTTGGCCAGACTCAGGATGATGCCTGCGGGGAAGCTTTTGATAAGGTGGCAAAGATTCTCGGCCTGGGCTATCCCGGAGGTCCGTTTATTGAGCAGATCGCCAGGCAGGGTAATCCAAGAGCAATAAAATTTAACTGCTCGGGCACCAAGCATATTCTGGATTTTAGTTTTAGCGGGATTAAGACTGCGGTTTTATATCTGACCCGCGACAGAAAAATCCCTCTTGCCTATAAATCCGATATCGCGGCTTCTTTTCAGGAAGCGGTCATCGACACCTTGATCCATAAAGCTTTGTTTGCCTGTAAGCAAAAAAAGGTAAAAAGCCTGGTAATAGGAGGAGGGGTGGTCGCGAATAGCCGCCTCAGGGAGAAATTCGGGGCAATCTTCAAAAGAGAGGGGATCATTTGTTATTTTCCCAGTAAAGAGCTTTGCCTGGATAACGCGGCAATGGTGGCTGGTTTCGGATATCAGCTTTTTAAGAAAGGTAAACGCAGCGGGCTTGATTTAACCGCGGACTTAAACTAAAAGGAGGCCAGAATGTTGTCTGACAGCGAAATCATCTTACGTTTGGTTTTATCGGTTGTTTTAAGCGGACTGATCGGCATGGAGCGTCAGATGCACCGCCGCCATGCGGGGTTGCGCACACATATACTTGTATCTATGGGTTCCTGTCTTATCATGTTGACATCGCTGTATGTTTTTGATATATATAAAGATATCGTCGCCCTTGATCCGGCGCGTATCGCTGCAGGTGTTATCACCGGTATAGGTTTTCTCGGGGCCGGTACGATTATGCGCGATAAAGAAGGGATCCGGGGCCTTACTACCGCGGCCAGCTTATGGGTAGTTGCCGGCTTAGGTCTTGCGGTAGGTTGTGGATTCTGGAAGGCGGCTAGCCTGGCGACAGCGCTGGCCTTGATCGTACTTTTATTTTTGCGCTACGCGGAAGACACAGTCTTTGGTAAATTCGCCAAAGAAGATACCGATTCAGAAACTGATTCTGAAAGTAAATAAAACCGGGAGGTGAAGCATGGGATTTAAGAAAAAGCTAGAAGAAAAAATTCTCGACGTCGATGCTTCCATGCAAGGAACATTGAGTTTTAAGGATCCCGTAAACCTGCGCATCAACGGTAAATTTGAAGGTTCGCTTATGACCAAGGGCAATCTTACGGTTGGTTCAACAGCAATTGTCCTTGCCGATATAATCGGAGATAACATCGTCGTCGGCGGCCGCGTAAAAGGTAAGATTACCGCGCGCGAGCGCCTGACCCTGCTGCCTTCAGCCATTGTGGAAGGCGATATCTATCCGGCAAAGCTTAATGTCGCCGAAGGCGCGGTGTTTGAGGGTGGCTGTACCATGCTCCATGATTTCTTAAATTCCGAGGAGCTTGCCCGCTATCTGGAAGTCGATCTTAATTCGATCATGGAATGGGCAAACTCAGGGAAAATGCCGGGGAATAAAGACGGTAATGAGTGGCGTTTTGACCGGAAGGCCATTGATACCTGGGTCGCCTCCGGAAAGATCGAAAGGTAGTTAAAAATATATGGGAGAAGAAAAGCTTCTTACGGTGCGCGATGTTGCAAGTCTTTTGGCTGTTTCCGAAAAAGAAGTGCTTGACCTTGCGGAAAGCGGCGCTATCCCCGCCTATAAGATAGGCGGAGTATACGTGCGCTTCAAACGCGAGCAGGTGCTAGACTATAAGAAATCAAGGGTTTTACTCGGCCAGAAGGTCGATGTAAAGAAGGAATACCCGTTTAAAGACAGACTCGCTGATTTCCTGTATTTCAACGATTTTTATATCCTGGCAAGCCTGATCGTTGTGCTTCTGCTGGTATTGATAATTCAGGGATATTAAAAATAATGGCATCAAAGTCCGGTTTCTGCAATTTGGGGTTCGCGAAAATCGATACCGATAGAAAAAAACGCAGGGGATTTGCGGAAGCGGTATATTGCCCGGGAAAAACAAAAGAACACCTCAAGCGGATATGCCGGGAATTCGCGCGCAACAAACAGGACCTATTGCTTACGCGTCTAGACAAAGCAACATTCGCCTATCTTAAGAAATCAAACCCGAGACTTAAATACCATCAAATCGCCAGAATCGGATATTTTTTGCATAAAGCTTCCCCGAAGCGTAAGGGCGAAATTGTAGTCGTTTCAGCAGGGACATCTGATATACCGGTGGCTGAGGAAGCGGCCCTTACCGCGCAGTTAATGGGAAATCAGGTGACAAAATTGTATGATGTGGGCGTTGCGGGGGTGCACCGGATCATGCATCATCTTGATATTTTGCGCCGCGCATCGATTATCATCGTTGTCGCCGGAATGGAGGGGGCGCTGGGCAGCCTGGTCAGCGGATTGGTCAGCTGTCCGGTCATTGCTGTGCCGACAAGTTGCGGTTACGGCGCTAGTTTTTCAGGATTGTCTCCATTATTAACCATGCTTAACAGCTGCTCTCCCGGAGTGGTTGTAGTCAACATCGATAATGGTTTTGGAGCGGGATATTTCGCGGCATTGATCAATAAATGAGAACGTGTAAGCGCATCTCTTTAAGACAGGGAATAGATTTTCACGGTCACTTAGGCCCTTATTTAATTCTCGGGCTGCTTGCCGGAGAGGAAGCGCTTAAGAAGCTAAAAAGTAAAAAGTACTTTGGACTCGATGTCCGAGTCTGGGGGGCGACAAAGAAACCGAAGTCCTGCCTTATCGACGGACTGCAATTGTCTACCGGCGCCACCTACGGCAAGGGAAATATAAAGAAACTTGACGGCAAAAGGATCAAGGTTGAGTGCGTAGATCGCGCTAGCAATAAGATTATCACATTGTCGCTGGCAAAGGACACAGAACTTAGGATTAGCTGTGCAAAGACTCATGCGGAGAGCGAAATTTTAGCAAAAAGGCTATATACGGAAAACAGCTCAAAAATATTTAATATAAGATAAGGGAGTCAACTATGGCGCTTTCAGGTTTGGATATTTATAAATTATTACCTAAGACTAACTGCCGTGAGTGCGGATTTGCCACTTGCCTTGCTTTTGCGATGCAGCTGGCAAAGAAAGCGGTCAGCATAGATAAGTGTCCATACCTGTCCCAGGATGCAAAAAATGTCCTTGAGGCTTCGGCTCTGCCACCGATAAAACTAGTTACCATCGGAGTAGGGGATAAAAAGCTGGAAATCGGCAATGAAAGTGTTATGTTCCGTCACGAAGAAAAGTTTCATCGCCCCTGCGGCTTAGGGTTTATTATTGATGATTGCGCGACGGATACGGAAATAACTCAGAGGATAAAGAAAATCAATGCCTTAAGTTTTGAGCGCGTAGGCCAGAAGCTGGATGTTAATCTGGTTGCGGTGCGAAAAAAATCCGACGCAAAGCGTTTTGTCGATGCGGTAAAGTTAGTTTTAGCAAATACTGATTTAGCGCTTGTGCTTATTGCAGATGACTCCGAATCTCTTAAGGCTGCTTTAGAAATCGCAAAAGACAAAAAGCCGCTTCTTTACGGAGTAAATAAGAATAATCTTACGGAGCTTGCTCCGGTGGTCAAGCAATTC
>CAYGZJ010000045.1:0-657 GCA_964354335.1 uncultured Planctomycetales bacterium
CTCTACCACTGCCGGAGGCGCTAACTTCATCAACAACGGAACGATCGATTCCACTGCAGAATCCGCTATTATTAATTTAGGCGGGGGCTGGGAAAATAACAATGATTTCATCTGCGGCACCTCCACCGTGACTTTTAGCGCGACTTCCGGCCCTAAAAACATTAAGTCCAACGGCAAAGCCTTTTACAATATCACCTTTAACGGCTCTGGCGGAATCTTTGACCTTTCCGACGATATGACTGTCAATGCAACATTTAACCTTACTAACGGCACCTTTAACGGCGGGGCGAACACTCTGACCCTGGCTGCTGCCTTTAACATCAATGCCGGGACCAATACCTTTAACGCGCCTACTACCACCAAGGCCACGGGAAACTCCGCTACCTGGAATGTGCAAACTGATGTGACTTTCAATGATCTGACCATAGAGCTCAATAACGGCCAGACCCTGACCGTCGCCAATAATGATACCCTGATCGTCAACGGGACCCTCACCCTCACTGACGGAAACGTCAGCCAGACTACCATACCGGCAGCCGGGACCATCGCCAGCCGCGGCAATATCGTACAGGATTCCACCTTTGACGGCGGCACAGGAAGAATGATCATCAACGGCGCCGCAGCCCAGCTTTTCACCGGCAATGCCGCAGTCGGCGC
>CAYGZJ010000045.1:757-8552 GCA_964354335.1 uncultured Planctomycetales bacterium
ACAGACTATTGCCGCAGGCACAACTATCACCGTGACCGGGACCTTGACGCTGACTGACGGCGCTATCAATACCGGTACCGTGGAAGCGCAAGGCAATATCACCCAGGAAGCCACTTTTGATGGAGGCAGCACACTCCTGATCATCAACGGCGCCGCAGCCCAGCTTTTCACCGGCAATGCCGCAGTCGGCGCAGGAGACCTTCCGGATTTAGAGATCAACAAAGCCACCGGCACCCTTACCCTTACCGGGATTATCCGCATCAACGGAAATGGCACAGGCGCCTGGACCTATACTGCCGGCACCATTGCCCCGGGCACCAGCACGGTAGTCTTTGCCGGAGACAATACTATCTCCGGCTCCCACACCCTCAATAATCTGACCATTGAAAGCGGCACACAGACTATTGCCGCAGGCACAACTATCACCGTGACCGGGACCTTGACGCTGACTAACGGTAACATAAATCAGGCCACTATCCCCGCAGCAGGCACTATTGCTTTAACCGGCACCCTTGCGCACCAGGCAGGCTTTGACGGTGGCACGGGCCTGATCATAATCACTACCGCAGGGGTAAACACCTTTAACCTGGCTGCCGGAGGAGAATTGCCTGCTTTAACCTTAGATGCCACTGATGTAACGATAAATGGAGCGGCAGGGAATGTGACTTTTGACGGAGCCTTGACCATTACTAACGGAACCTTTAATTCCGGAGACTCACTCACTCTTTCCAATGCCCTGACTGTTTCAGGAACTGCCAATTTCACTGCGCCTGCCACCTTGATTGCCGGCGGAGCCAATAATGTCACCTGGGATATCCCTGCTGATATCACCGTCACTAACTTCCAGATCACTAAGGGCGGAAATACCCTTACTCTGGTCAATAACCGCACCATAAACGTCACCGGCACCCTGACTCTCACTGACGGCAACATCAATCAGACTACTATTCCGGCGGCAGGCACTATTGCCCTCACCGGCAACAACCTGGTGCATGGGGCAGGCTTTGACGGAGGCACCGGTTTGATCGTGATCACCACCCCCGTGGTCAGCACCTTTAACCTGACTGCGGGAGGACAGCTGCCTGCTGTAACCCTGGATGCGGCTACTGTCACGATCAATGGCCCTGGTGGCGCAGGAAATGTGCAGTTTGACGGAACGCTCACCATAGAAAATGGTATCTTTAACGGAGCAAATCAAATCACCCTTAACTCCGGCTTGACTATCTCCGGCGGAACCTTTACCGCGCCCACAACACTTGTAGCCACCGGAAATAGCGCTACCTGGGATGTGCTTACTACTGTTAACTTGACTAACCTTACGGTAAATAAAGCCGGCGGCCAGTCGCTGATCGTAGCTACCGGAGATACTCTTGTGGTAACCGGAACATTAACGCTGACTAACGGAAACATTGACACTGGAACCGTAGAGGCACAGGGAAATGTCACCCATGCCGCAGGCTTTGACGGAGGCACGGGCCTATTGAAGATAACCGGGGCTGCGGTTAGAACTATTAATCTTACCGGAGGGGGAGAATTACCTTCTGTGGAACTTGATGCTCTAAATGTGACCATGAACGGCTCTGCAACTGGGACCGTAACCATTATGGGCAGCCTTACCCTGCATAGCGGCACCTTTACCGGCGCAGCGGGAAATTTTACGATAAATAATTCCCTTACTCAGGATGGAGGGAATTTTACCGCACCTTCCGCCACTTTAACTGTCGCGGGCGACTGGGCAAGGACTGGCGGGATATTTAATGCTAACTCCGGGACCGTTGTCTTCAATAATGCCGGCTTAACCAGCGCAATCTCCGGCTCAACCACCTTCAATAACTTCACCTGCGCCACCGCCGGCAAACAGTTTACCTTTACTGCTGGCTCAACCCAGACCATAAACGGCACGCTGACATTTACCGGCGCTGCCGGTAACCTTATAATTTTACGCAGCTCAATAGCAGGCACGCAATGGAAGATCGATCCTTTTGCAACTAATATCTCTTACGTCGACGTGCAGGATTCAGACAATATCAATCCCACAATAATTACAGCCGCAAATTCTACTAATTCCGGCAATAACATCAATTGGTTCTTTGGAAGTTACTATCTGTCTATCTCCAGTTCTCTATCACAGGATGCAGGCTCCGCAAACCAGCTGACTATCAAGGCGCTTTTCGGAAATGGAACTGTCCTTGTCAGCTACAATGGAAATAAACAATTGACCTTTAGCGGTGCGGGCAGCTTCTTGGGGTCCAGCCCGACGGTGACCGACAATAACGGCAATCGGATTGCCTTTGGCCTGAGCACCACCATTGCCTTCACTAATGGAATATCCTCTGCCGGAGGAAATATGGTGCTATATCTTGCGGGGAATAATTCCATTACGGCAAGCGACGGCATTGCCGATACCAATACTCCTTTGGTAGTGCAGGTTAAAGCCACGAATTCAGTATATGAGGCTATGGTTGAGAAAGCAACGACCAATGAAAGCACCATGATCAAATTTAATGAAGTATTTATGGAATATAACTTCTGGAGGATGGCCAATTTTACCGTTAAAATATATCTGGATAAAAGCCTAGGGGCAGAGCAGGGCTTTGATAAAGAACTTCTCTATGATGAATCCTCCCGCCAGAAAAAACGCGCCTTCCCCTCCCGCCACCTCCTCCAATAGCAATAGGGGAGCAATAGGGGACGTTTCTGGGGGTCTTAACTCATTATTTTCCAATAAGCAAAAAATGGGGTCAGAATTATTTTTAATTAATTCTGACCCCATTATGTTACTAAATTATTGTGCTGTTTGTTCCGGATTGATTTCCGGGATTGTATCTGTAGGCTGACCTTCTACGGACTGATTTCCTTCTGTTGCAACAGGCGCATCTTCGCTTGTTGTCTCTTCTGTCGTAACAGTCTCTGTTTCTTCAGTTGCTGGCGCTTCTGTACTGACATCAGATGTAGAAATTTCTTCAGTTGTACTCGTAGACACAGCTGACTCCTCGGTCGCGGCAACAGGTGTTTCTTCTGTTGTTGCGGGAGCTATTTCTTCGCTTGCTGCCGGGGTTTCCGCGGCAGCTGGTGCAGGCATTTCCTCAGCAACAACAGCAGGTGTTTCTTCAGTAGTAGTAACAGGTGCTTCTTGTACCACTTCATCTGCTGGTGGCGCTGTCTCCTCTATCGGTTTTTCTTCCTGTGGCAAAGCAGTGGCCTCTTCTTTTACAACCGGTGTTTCCTGGGCACTGGTAGATTCTTCTTTTGCCGACGCTGGAACTTCTTCCTGAGTTACAGCTGGCTCTGCTTGGGTCGCAGGCGTGACTTCCGCAACAGCAGCAGGCGCTGCTTCTTGCACGATTGTCAGCTCCTGTTTTGCGGCGGCTGCTTTTTCTTCGCTTAAGGCAGGCGTTACCGCCTCCAGCTTGCCCTTCTCTATATCCTTAAGCTGCAGCTGCATCTCTTTCTGCCGCTGCTTTTCCTGAAGCTTGCGCTCTTTTTCCTGAGATTTCAACTCTGCTGTTACGCGCTTATTACCGGAAAGCTTTTCCTGGCGCGCCCTTTCCTTGTCTAACCGCGCCTCCTCGATCTTACGCTGTTTTTCCAAGCGCGCTTTTTCCTTTGCGGCGCGCGCCTGCTCAACCCTATCCTGCTTTTCTTTATTTTTCTCATCTAACGCAGCTTGGCGCTCTTCTATTGTCTGTGATTTTGCTTTTTCTTTTTCCAGGCGGGCTTCTTCTTTCTTCTTGATCTTTTCCTGCTTGAGCTTTTCTTTTTCCTCTAACGCTCCCTGCTTATTTTTCTCTGCCTGAAGGCGCGCTTTTTCTTTATCTATTCTTGCCTGCTCAGCTTTTTCCTGCTTTTCTTTTTCCCGCTGAGCCAACTGCTCCTGTTTCTTTCGCTGCTCCTCAAGCCTGGATTTTTCTTTATCGGATTGATCCGCTTTTATCTGCTGCTCTTTTTCTAATCGCGCTTTTTCCTTTGCGATGCGCGCCTGCTCAGCTTTTTCCTGCTTCGCCTTTTCCTGCTCGGCTAACTGCGCTTCTTTTTTCTGCCTGGCTTCCTGTTTCGCCTTTTCCTGCTCAGCTAACTGCGCTTCTTTTTTCTGCTTGGCTTCAAGCTTGGATTTTTCTTTCTCGGCTTGCTCCGCCTTTATCTGTTGCTCTTTCTCTAATCTTGCTTTTTCCCTGGCGATGCGCGCCTGCTCGGCTTTTTCCTGCTTAGCCAGCTCCTTATCGGATAATACCACCTGCTTCTTCTGCTCTTCCTCCAGCCACGCCTTTTCTTTCTTAATCCGCGCCTGCTCAGTTTTTTCCAGTTTTATTTTTTCTTCATCGGATAATTCCGCTTTTTTCTGCTGTTCTTTTTCTAAACGCGCCTTCTCTTTTGCCAGACGCGCCTGCTCAGCTTTTTCCTGCTTGGCCTTCTCTGCTTCGGATAATTCTCCCTGCCTCTGCTGCTGTTTCTCTAAACGCGCCCTCTCTTTTTCCAGACGCGCCTGCTCGGCTTTTTCCTGCCTCGCTATCTCTGCTTCGGATAATTCTCCCTTGCGCTGCTGCTGTTTCTCCAGACGCGCCTTCTCTTTCTCAATCCGCGCCTGCTCTAACTGAGCAGCCTTTTCCTGCCGTAATCTTTCTTTTTCAGCCTGCGCAGCCGCTTTCTTTTCTTCAAGCTCTAATCTGGCCTTTTCCTTTGCAATCAGCTCCTGCTGGGCTTTTTCCAGCCGCGCCCTTTCTTTCTCGGATAATTCCGCTTTTTTCTGCTGCTCTTTTTCTAATTTTGCTTTTTCTTGTGCGATGCGCGCCTGCTCGGCTTTTTCCTGCTTCACCCTTTCTTTCTCGGATGATATTACCTGCTTCTTCTGCTCTTCTTCCAGCCGCGCCTTTTCTTTCTCAACCCGATCCTGCTCGGCTTTTTCCTGCTTTATTTTCTCGCTCTCAATCTTACTGACCTGTTTATTCTGCTCAGCCTCCAGCCGCGCCCTTTCTTTCTCGGCAGCCGCCTGTTTCTTACTCGCCTCGGCCTCTTCCTGGCGCTTAAGCGCCTCTATGGCATTCTGTTTCTTTTCGAGCTCGCGCTTTTTCTCCGCCTCTAATTTTATCCGCTCTCTCTTATCCATCTCAAGGCGCACCTTTTCATCATCCGCTTGCTTCTTGCGTATCGCTTCTTCCTGGCGCGCCTTCTCTTCAGCCTTGCGGATATAGTCCTGCATCGCCGGATCCTTGGAAAGCGAAAGGGACTTCTGCCATTCTTCCTTAGCCTCTTTTAGTTTCCCCTCCTGATACAGAGCGTTTCCCTTCTCAAAATGATCCTTGATCTCGGTTTCTTTATCTCTTCCGACGATCTCCTGATCGACTTTTTTAAGATTCTGCTCTGCTTCCCGCAGTAATTGTTTTAAAGTATAAGTATGTCCGGGAGCTTTCTTTTCGATATTCTGGAGGGGAACCTCTATTTTTTCTTTTGTCTGGGTTTCTTCGGTCTGACCGGCGGCAGGGGTATCAGCCTGCTGCGCCTGCTCTTGGCCCCAAACAACGCTCGCAAAGAAAAAACCCATTACCACGCTCAGGGCGCAAGTAAGCCGTAATCGCTGCATCAAAATACCTCCGAAAAAAGACAAATTAAAATTCAAAAACTAATGACTGCGCCTTTGCTTCCTCGGCGATTTTCTGCCAGATCTTCTTTGCCTCGCCAAGCTTTCCTTCCTTGTATTTCTCATCGGCGGCTTTCTTCATCTCGCGCAGCTTTTCTTCCCTGATCAGGGAATTCAGAAAATAATCCTCTGCCTGCTGGTATAAAGACTTGCCGATCTGGGCAACACGATCATATAAATCCTTGGATTCCTGAAGCTTGCCGTGCTCATAGGCGTTCTTGGCCAGCTGCATATAATTATTCACGCGCTGCCTGACAGGGCTGTTTTCTCTGGCAAGTTCGCTGTCGACAAAATACTCCGCCAGCTGCTTAGCGCTCTTTTCTTCTCTTTCTTTGCGGATGCGCTCTATTTCCTCGGGAAGCTTTTCCTGAAAATCAACCATCAGATGAAACTGTGAATTAGCGTGTTCGGTTATTGAGGCGTAACCGACAGGGAAGCCCATCTCCAGGCGCACCAGGAACTGATTATACAGGTTAAAGCGCACGCCTGCGCCTATGCCGATAAACTCGACTTTCTTTTGCTCCGACGGCAACGCAGCCCTGCGGTCGCCCCAACCGTAGTCAATAAAAGTAACCAGTGTAGTTTCATCGCGTAGCGGTGCGGCGTCATACGGCAATTTCCAGCTCTTAGGGATCATCAAGCTGGGGATAAGTAACTCCACACTTCCGGTCGCCGCGTTGTCCGCCAGATAATCTCCCGACGGATATCCGCGCACCGAATCAATACCGCCTAAGCTAAATTCCTGCTGTGGAGTCAACTTCGCGTTGGCGATCTGCGTCTTAACCCTGACATTCCCCTGTAATCCCAAGGGAAGCATGGTCTTGTAATTCATATTCAGCTGCCCTTTGGTAAATACTGAGCTTGCCGAGCGCGAAGCCAGCGGATTATGACTGCCGCTTGCGCCAAATACATTCAACCCTTGCGTAACTTCCGGGCTGATGGAAAAAGAGCTGCCGAATCCGCGGTGAATATAGGTACCGCCGGCGTTAAACATGCGCAACCTATCCCGGCTATAAGTGCCAGTATTCATTTCCGTAGTTTTGTCATTCGCGTTAAAACCGGTGTAAACCTCTCCGATATATTCATCTTTCTTGAATAAATCCTGATGGACGGAAAAACTCACATCGGTTGCCGCCGAGACGATTCCGAAGACGGCGTATTCCTTTTTGGGGATAGATTTACTCATGCTGTAACCGTAGGTTATAGAGGTCCCGTTAGGGCTTATGGGAAGACTGTGATAGGCGTATCTGCCCCAAAAATGCGCTCCATAGCTGTAGCCGGTGATCAGGGTATCATCAAGCCCTAAGAAATTATTATGGCGCAACCCCAGGCTGTATCTGGCTTTGCCGGTTGAGGTAGACCCTTCATTGTCATAGGATGAGGTCACATGGATAGGAAAATTTGTCTTGGGGGTAAGCACTACGTCGGTAGTTCCCGCCTTTTTTCCCGCGGTCAGCGCGGCCTTGATTTCGCGGTCGGGATTCTTATTCATCAGCTGGATACTTTTGGAGATCTTGTCGTAACGCAGCGTCTCACCCATAGGAGATTTCCAGTAATAATAGAGGCGGGCCTTCTTAAACCAGGGAGCTTCCTGAACCTTCAATTCGCCCATCTTTGCCTCTACCACCTGCAGCGTGACTTCTTTTTCGTTGATGTCTTGAGGCGGCACAAAAACAGCCGCGATGACGCCGCGGCGCAGATATTCGCGCTCGATCTCCTTGGCAAGGGTATTTAACTCGGTAAGGGTTACTTCTTTTTTCTCGTATTTTGAGATAATGGAGGTGAATTCGTCGGCGGAAAAGCTTTCGCAGCCAAGCAGTTTTATTTTTTCAACGCTGAACTTCTCTTCGTTTTCAACCGGGGCAGGCTCTTCGGGCTTGATCTCGCCGGTTTTTTTCGGGACCCTTTGCAGCTTCTTCTCGTAAGCGGAAGAGTCGGTCAGGCGGTCGCTTTCCCTCGTAGCGCTTTCTACCTTGGTAGGGGGAGGAACCTGAGCATATAATGGGCATGCAATAAAGACAAAACCCGCTATAAGCGCGATGATCAAAAGACTCTTTTTTTGTGTTTTAAGCGACATTTAAATGTATATAAATATAGATAATTAGGCCGTCCTAAAATTACAGCCCTTGATGCTAATAGTATAGCGGGCGTCGGACAATT
>CAYGZJ010000046.1:0-8259 GCA_964354335.1 uncultured Planctomycetales bacterium
GCGGAGGCGGCGGTGGTGGCGGCGGAGGCGGAGGATTTTAGAAAAAGGAGGCAGTCATGAAAGGATTTTTAGTCGGTCTAGCTGTAGTCGCGGTTATTATTATTTTTTCGCTAGTTTCGGGTTACAACGGAATTGTCGGTAAGCATGAGACAATCACCGCAAAATGGGCGCAGGTCGAAAATCAGCTGCAAAGAAGAAACGACCTTATTCCGAATTTGGTCAATTCGGTAAAAGGATACGCGTCGCACGAAAAAACCCTTTTTGAGGATATAACCAATGCCCGCTCTCAGTGGGCGAAGGCAAGCACCGTTGATGAGAAAGTCAAGGCCGCCGGAGCAGTTGATGCGGCATTATCAAGATTGCTGCTGGTGGTGGAGAATTATCCGAACTTAAAAGCAGACCAGACCTTCCTAAAGCTCATGGATGAGCTATCGGGAACGGAAAACCGGATCGCGGTTGAGCGGATGCGCTATAATGAAGCTGTGCGTGATTACAATATCAGCGTAAGGACTTTTCCGGGAAATGTGATCGCCGGCATGTTCGGCTATAAACCGGCAACGGAATACTTTAAGGCTGAGGAAAAAGCAAAAGCAGTACCGGAGGTGAAATTCTAATCCATGATCAAATATATTGTATTGGTTCCTGATGGAATGGCGGATTATCCCATTGCTGAGCTGGGAGGCCGCACGCCGCTGGAGGCTGCGCGCACCCCTAATATGGATATTATCGCCCAACATGGCAGGCTGGGCAGAATTAAAACTGTCCCGGATAACGTGACTCCCGGCTCGGATGTCGCTAATATCACTATCTTCGGCTACGACCCAAAAAAATATTATACCGGCAGAGGCCCATTGGAGGCGGCAAACCTGGGCATTGCGATGGAAGACGATGATATCGCCTTCCGCTGCAATCTGGTGACCGCTACTGGCGACACGCTGGTTGATTACAGCGCAGGGCACATCAGCTCCCAGGAAGCTTCGATTCTGATCAAGCATATTGACCAGGCAATGGGAACAAACCGTTTTCGTTTTTATCCCGGAGTCAGTTACCGCCATCTTATGCTGGCAAAGCGCGGGCAAGAAGAGGGCCTTGATGACTTGCAATGCAGGCCTCCTCACGATATAATCGGACAAAGCATCAGCAAGAACCTGCCAAAAGGGCACAACGCGCAGGTTTTGATCCAACTTATGGAAGAATCGCGCAAATTACTTGAAAAACACGAGATCAATCATGTGCGCATTGATTTAAAAGAGAACCCGGCGAATATGATATGGTTATGGGGACAGGGGAAAAAACCGGACATGCCTAAATTCCCCGAAAAGTACGGTGTCAGAGGAAGTGTTATTTCCGCGGTTGATCTTATTAAGGGACTCGGCCGCATAATCGATCTGGAAGTGATCAATGTCCCGGGGGCTACCGGATATTATGATACCGATTATGAAGGAAAGGCAAACGCGGCGTTAAAATCACTGGAAGATAAAGATTTTGTATTTGTGCATGTTGAGGCTCCGGATGAAGCAGGGCATAACGGAGACCTGCGGGAAAAGATCACCGCTATTGAGCGCTTTGACCAGCTCATTGTGGGAAAAATTCTGGCAGCCTTTAAGAACAAAAAGAACTATCGCATCCTTCTTTTGCCTGACCATGCGACTCCGGTTTCTGTACGCACACACACCCCGGAGCCGGTTATCTTCGGCGTATACGGAAAAGGGGTGGCTGCGCGGGAATTCTTGAATTATAGCGAAAAAGAAGCGGAGAAATCCGATCTTTATTTTGAAAAAGGCTATGAACTTATGGATTATTTCATCAAAGGGGAAGAGCTGTAATCGACGAGGAGGCAAAAAGGTAAAATGAAAAAGAGGTTGATTGTACAAAAATTCGGAGGTTCTTCGGTAGCAAATGTTGAACGGATCCAGAATGTCGCCCGTAGAGTGGTCAGCTATCGCAAAAAAGGGCACAATCTGGTAGTGGTAGTTTCTGCGTTAGGAGACACGACAGATGAGCTGATCGACCTGGCGAATAAGATCAATACTGATGCCAGCGAACGTGAAATGGATATGCTGCTCTCAACCGGAGAACAGATATCCGTTGCTTTACTGGCTATGGCAATCCATAAATTAGGGTATGAGGCGATTTCTTTTACCGGAGCCCAGGTCGGCATCATCACAGACAAAAGCCACACCCGTGCCCGCATTATCAAGATAAACGCGGACAGGATCAAAGAGGCGATAAATAAGGGTAATATTGTCATAGTGGCGGGTTTTCAGGGAGTGACTCTGGAACAGGACATCACGACATTGGGCCGCGGCGGCTCTGACCTGACTGCTGTTGCCTTGGCTAAAGAGCTTAAAGCCGATGAGTGCGAGATCTACACAGATGTCGAAGGCATATATACAACCGATCCACGCATAGAGCCAAAGGCGCGTAAGATCGACGCCATCACCTACGATGAAATGCTTGAAATGGCTTCCTTGGGAGCGCAGGTCATGCAGGCGCGCTCTATTGAAGTAGCAAAAAAGTTCGATGTTATGATCCATGTACGCTCATCATTTTCTGATAAACCAGGGACTTTGATCGTCGAGGAGGTAAAAAGAATGGAAAATGTAGTCCTGACTGCTGTGACATTAAACCGCAATGAAGCAAAAATCACTATCTGCAATGTCCCTGACAAGCCGGGTATCGCCGCCAGAATTTTCAAGGATTTGGCAGCTGCCGGAGTCAATGTAGACATGATCGTACAAAACGTCAGCCACCTGCGCCAGACAGACATCTCTTTTACCATTGGCAAATCCGACGCGCTTAAAGCCGTAAAGCTGACCAGGAAAATCGCCGCGAGCATTAATGCCGGGGAGGTCCTGGAAGACGAAGATATTGCCAGAGTTTCTGTAGTCGGAGTTGGCATGAAATCTTATCCCGGAGTCGCAGCAGGCATGTTTGAGACGCTGGCTAAGAATAAAATCAATATTGAGATGATCTCCACCTCTGATATCAGCATTTCCTGTATCATTAAAAACCAGCTTGCGGAGCGCGCGGTAAGGGCCCTGCACCAACAGTTTGGCTTAGCGAAAGGATAAACTAAAGGATATGCCTAAAGTCATACTTTACGACACAACATTGCGCGACGGTTCACAGGGAGAAGGTATTTCTTATTCAGTAACCGATAAGATGCGTATTGCCCGCGAGCTTGACCTGCTGGGGATCCGCTACATCGAAGGGGGATGGCCGGGCTCCAACCCCAAAGACATGGAATTTTTCAAGAAAATGTCTGCTGATAAACTCAAAAACGCGCAGCTGGTCGCTTTTAGCATGACCCGTCGTGCAAATGTAAAAGCGAACCAGGACACCAATATAAAAAGCTTGCTTAAATCAGGAGTGAAAGTTGTAACTATTGTGGGAAAGACCTGGGACCTACATGTCAGGGAAGTGCTCAAGGTCAGCCTTGAAGAAAACCTTGAGATCATCAAAGACACGGTCAGCTTCCTGGTTTCAGGTGGGGTAACCGTATTTTATGACGCGGAACATTTCTTCGATGCGTACCGGACGAATACAGAGTACAGCCTTAAATGCCTTTTGGCGGCAGTTGATGCCGGGGCTAAGGCAATTTGCCTCTGCGACACAAACGGAGGAAGCCTGACTTCTCAGGTCTTCCGGGTTGTTGCTGAAGTAAGAGAGGCTTTCAAAAATGTGCATATCGGGATCCACTGCCACAATGACGCTGGCCTTGCTATCGCAAATTCGCTTACCGCTGTTGAGGCGGGAGCGGATATGGTCCAGGGAACGATCAATGGTATCGGAGAACGCTGCGGCAACGCTGATCTCATTCCCATCATAGCAAATCTTAAATTGAAAATGGCAATCGACTGTATTTCAAATGAGCATCTGAAGAATCTTACGCATGTATCCCATTTTATCAGTGAAGTCAGTAATTTGCGCGTTAAGAACGAACAGCCGTTTGTCGGAGACTCAGCTTTTGCGCATAAAGGCGGGATGCACATCAATGCCATAATGAAGAACACTTTGACCTATGAACATATTGATCCTGCGCTAGTGGGAAACCACCGCAGGATATTGGTCTCTGAGTTAAGCGGAAAAACAGGTATATTGCTGCGCGCAAAGGCTTTGGAGCTTGACTTAAGCAAGGAAGACCCGCAGACCAAAAAGATACTGGCACTGGTCCAAAAACTGGAGCATCAGGGATATCACTTTGAGGCTGCTGAAGCGTCATTTGAGCTGCTTATGAAACGCGCGCTTAAGAAGTATAAAAAATTCTTCCAGCTGGAAGGTTTCCGGGTTGTAATCGAAAAACTATCGGATAAAAAAATCACTTCCGAAGCGATCATCAAACTAAAGGTGGGCGGGACAAAAGAGCATACCGCAGCAGAAGGGGACGGTCCGGTAAACGCGCTGGACAATGCGCTGCGCAAAGCCCTAAAGGATTTTTATCCTACGCTTTCTAAGATGCGCCTTTCGGACTTTAAAGTACGGGTACTTGATGAAAAATCAGGAACTGCCGCGCGCGTGCGCGTGCTCATCCAGTCACAGGACGAAGAAGACACCTGGAACACCATCGGAGTGCATGAGAATATCATCGAGGCCAGCTGGGAAGCCCTGCTAGACAGCGTTGAATACAAGCTCTTAAAAGATAAAGTTGGTTAAAAAATATTTCAATAAGACTCCTTCCCGCCTTAAGCATATTCTTGAAGAAAAGATAAAGAATAGGGCTTCTAAATGAAAAAAAAGCAATTAAATAAAACTAGCGATAAAAATAAGTATTTGGAGATTTACATAGAGGAAAACGGCAGGTTGATCCTAACACCTCTAAAAAATGAAACACTATCTTTGGCAAAAGCAATTTCCGGAAAAAGTAACCCTGGCGATACTGTTTTCTGCGGATAACATCTTTAGGAGAATACCATGGAAACCAGATGTGATAAAGAAATAGATGTCCTGATCAGGGCGCGATATTCGCTAATATACGTGGTTAGCTGGGAAGAGGCAAGGATAATCGAGAAATTAAAGGAGATGGCCCTGCGTCGCCAGAAAAAGCTTTTTCTCTGGTCTATCACCCGCGGCATCTTCGGCCCTGATGATGATCCGACTAAGGTTGATCAAGCGACCCGCGACCCCATCAACGCGCTTAGTTTTATTGAAAAATGCCCGGATCCGGCGCTTTTCGTTTTCCTCGATTTTCACGCCTTCTTAAGCGACCAAACCGTTATCAGGAAACTTCGCGACCTGGTAACGAACCTTAAGAATACTTATGAAACATTGCTTATCCTTTCTCCGGTACTTACCGTTCCGGTAGAATTAGAAAAGGAATTTGTGGTCATCGATTATGATTTGCCCACTTACGAAGAAATGGACTCTTTACTCGATGATATCATTACGGTTGTTTCTAAAAATCAGGAAGTAAAAGTGGACCTGACCGCTGAAGTAAAAGAAAGGCTGGTCAAGGCAGCATTGGGACTGACGCGCTGCGAGGCGGAAAATGCCTTTGCCCGGGCGATCGTCCTGGATAAACGGCTGGACTTAAATGATATCGACAACATTTTGGCGGAAAAAAAACAGGCGATACGAAAAAGCAAACTTTTGGAATATTACGAGTCAAAAGAAGAATTCTCCAATGTCGGAGGGCTTGATTCACTTAAAGAATGGTTGACTAAAAGAGGGGTGGCATTCACTCAAAAAGCGCAGGAATTCGGCTTGCCGCAGCCAAAAGGGATCCTTTTGATCGGCGTACAGGGATGCGGAAAGAGCCTTACGGCAAAAGCAGTAGCCAGCCACTGGAAATTACCGCTTTTGCGCCTTGATATAGGAACAGTCTTTAGCGGAATAGTCGGCTCATCGGAAGAAAATATGCGCAGGGCCATCAAGACCGCGGAAACTCTCTCACCCATAATCCTCTGGATCGATGAGATCGAGAAAGGGCTCTCGGGGGTGCAAAGCTCGACATTCTCTGACGCCGGAACAACAGCCCGTGTTTTTAGCACGTTCCTGACCTGGCTGCAGGAAAAAACAGCCGCGGTTTTTGTCATCGCTACCGCCAACAATATTCAGCTATTGCCTCCGGAACTCCTGCGTAAGGGAAGGTTCGACGAAATATTTTTCGTAGACCTTCCGACATTTGAAGAACGCAAAGAAATCATGCAGATCCATATTAAAAAACGCAAAAGGGACCCCGCAAAATTCGATATTGAGCAGCTCGCCGAAGAAAGCGAAGGCTCCAGCGGAGCAGAGATAGAACAGGCGGTGATCTCATCTTTATATGACGCTTTCTTAGAAAACAGGGATATCACCACAAAAGACATCCTTAACTGCATCAAGGCTTCGGTACCTCTTTCGGTGACGATGAAAGAGAATATTGACGAGGCCAGAAATTGGGCAAAACACCGTGCCCGCTGCGCAAGCACTATTTCAAAAGTTGCACCTGGTAAAGGGGATAGAAAACTGGAGTTTTGATGGCCGATAGATTTCTGAAGCGTTTTGAGAAATTGGAGAATCTGCCTGCTGATGAACTTCTCAATCAAGGGCTAAAAATTTCTAAACGTTTCGAACTCCTGGAAATCGGGGACAAGCGCATAGAGATAGCAATCACCGACAGGATCAACCAGCAGGAACAATCCAGTTCAGAAAAAAAATTCTTTGTTATCTGCCCTTATTGCGGGGCGGATAATATTTCCAATGCCGAAGAATGTTCGCTCTGCCGGCACGCGCTCCAGTCAAAACTGGGCAAGAATTATCAGGAAAAAAACGGCCTGCTGGCAAAATGCGTCTCCTGCGGGACGATGAATCACAGCGAACGGCCCAATTGCTGGCTGTGCGGAAGATTACTCCCAGGCGCAGCGCAAAAAGGACCCGGTATTCCATCATCAGGAACAAATGAGATCATCCTGAACATGAACGGCAAGGAGTACCGTTCTTCAGACAAGGACCTGCCCGGGGATATAAGGCTCTTGATGGATCAAATACGCGCGCGGGGTTACAGCAAAGAATTGATCGACGAGTGGCTGAAAAATAAAGAAATACTCAACCAGCGGGAAACCGAAGAAAAGCGCTGGAGGCTGGAAGATTTACAACAACAGTATAGCTTAAGAAGGACGCAGTTCATAATTGGCATAGTTCTTGCCGCAATTATTGTGCTTTTACAAATCTTATTTAACTCACACTAAAAACTATGTCAACCTATACGAACATCCTGACCCAGATCATGGAGCTACTCGCCCTGAAAAAGGCGCTCGATGACCTTAAAATTGAATATGAGCAAGCAAAAAAAATGCGGACTTGCGACGGGGTCATCCATAATGTCGATGTCATCATCAAAGATAAATCCGGCAGAGAGATCGGGCTGGAGAAGAGAAAAGACAACACCTATCAGTTTATCACTGACGCCAAAGGATTGACTCCTACCCAGCTCAAAGAGCAAAAAACATTCCTTAATAAAATACGTCAGCGTTACGCCTACAATAAGATCCTTTCTGAATTAAAAGAGCAGGGCTACGTTATCGCTGAGGAAGAAAAAGTCCAGAACAATACGATCAGGCTTGTTGCCAGAAAGTGGTCATAAAGGAGAGATTATGGCGCAGCAGCACGAAATAGAGTTTTTTATCTCGGAGGAAGGGGAACTGAAGGTGCATGTCAAGGGAATCAAGGGTCCCGGATGTATCAAAACCCTTGAATCCTTAGCGGGAAAAATTGGTAAAGAAAAAGAGAGAACCCTGACCAGCGAGTATTATGAGACAGAAAAAGGAAGAGATACCGGTAAAACCTCTACAAAGGGTTAGCCGCTAGATAAATCCATCCATGACCGAATTAGCCAGCCGTTACAATCCCAAAGAAACTGAAGACACCTGGTATACTTTCTGGGAACAGAAGGGTTACTTCGCAGGTAAAGCAAATCCCGTAAAAAAACCTTTCTGCATCGTCATCCCGCCGCCTAATGTAACCGGTATCCTGCATATGGGCCATGCCCTCAATAATACTATCCAGGATATCCTGATCAGATACCACCATATGAAAGGCGAGGAAACGCTATGGATGCCGGGTACTGATCATGCCGGAATCGCCACGCAGAATGTAGTGGAGAAATCCATTGCTAAAGAGGGCCTGAAACGCCAGGACTTAGGCAGAGAAAAGTTCATCGAGCGCGTCTGGCAGTGGAGAGAGCAGTATGGCTCAACTATCATCCGGCAACTTAAGAAACTTGGCGCCTCATGCGACTGGCAGAGGACGCGCTTTACTATGGATGAAGAATATTCTAGG
>CAYGZJ010000047.1:0-8108 GCA_964354335.1 uncultured Planctomycetales bacterium
AGAACCGACGTAGGATTCGTACAGATCAGCGCCCATGCCGGCAACATCGCCAACGTTATCCCCGACATTATCCGCGATAACCGCTGGGTTGCGCGGATCATCCTCAGGGATTCCCGCCTCTACTTTTCCCACCAGATCCGCTCCGACATCTGCTGCCTTAGTAAAAATCCCACCACCTACCCTGGCAAAAAGCGCCTGGGAGCTGGCACCCATACCAAAACAAAGCATGGTCGAGGTAATCGCGGTAATTTTATCAGTCCCCATCGGTAACGGATGTATGCCGTAATACCAATTAAGAAAATAGTACCAGATACTTAAATCCAAAAGGCCAAGCCCGACTACGGTCAAGCCCATGACCGCACCGCTTGAAAAAGCTACACGCAGGCCGGCATTTAAGCTTTTCATTGCCGCTGCCGCGGTACGATTAGATGCTTGAGTAGCGATAGACATGCCGATAAAACCCGATAAACCGGAGAAGAAACCTCCGGTGATAAAGGCGAACGGAACAAACATGACCATGTATCCTTGAAATGCTAAAGCCAACAGAATAAAAAATACCACCACAAAGAAAATAGAAACGCCTAAGTACTGGCGCTTAAGATATGCCTGCGCGCCGACCCTGACTGCCTGAGCGATCTCTTTCATCCGGTCATTGCCCTCGTCTTTTCTAAGGACAGAAACCGCCAGATATGCGGCAAAGGTCAAAGCTAATATGGAACCAAACGGAGCCAGTAACAACAGATCAAACCCCATCTTTACTTCCTCCTTCTATCTTTACTTGCTGCGCCTTAAGAGCTTCATCATTGAAGTCCGGACGTAAAATAAGCAGTTAAAGTTATTCATCTGTACAGTTACAAATTGTGCCTATGTTAACACAAAAGCTAAGATTGTAATATTATTTAGGTAGATGCAACCGGTGTTTTTCCTCGACCACTTCCCCTTCCACATCAATCGCGTCTTTGCTCCGGGAAAATGATTTGATTTTACGCACTACCAGATAAGAATTAAGCAAAAATAAGGCAATCAAAATAACCCCTACCAATAACCATGTAGCAGGTCTTAGGAACATCCAGCCAAAAAACAGATTCAACACAATCAACACCGGCAGAAAACATCCCGCCTGAAAGCTAACCAGCATCTTTTAACCTTTTTTCTAAAATCGCAATTACATTATCCAATAAGGAAATCCCTTGATCTTATTCATCCTGCTTTGCCCGGGCTTTTCCGGCAACGCCTTATTCTGGGTAAAAACTATAGATAAACCTGATCAACAAATTACTATTCCTATCAGCACAGCCCAAAAGAGTTTAAATTTTGCTATTCGCATAATTAGAATTTCTCCCAGTGCAGCAATTCACTGACCTGTCGCTTCTGCGCCATTTTAAGACTGCCTGCGGCATCAGGATATCCTAACGCGATAAGGCTTACTAATTTAAACGTACTCGGAACTTTTAATACTTCGCATATTGCCTGACAATACGGCTTCTTATCTCCGGCTACCCAACAAGAGCCAATGCCCAGGCTGGTGGCGGCAAGCAGTATGTTCTGGGTGGCGGCGCAGCCGTCTTCCAGATAATATTTGGTGTCAGCGCAGAAAACCGCGATGCATGCTTTTGCCTGAGCGATGAACTTTCCGGTCTCCGCCAGCTCAGCGATATTCCGCAGCAGCTCAGCCTTAGTGACAACCACGAATTCCCACGGCTGGACATTACGCGCGCTAGCGGCAAACCTCGCGGCATCGACGATGTTTTCCAGCTTTTCTTTGGCAATCGGCCTATCCGCGAACACCCTGATGCTTCTTCTTGTCTTTATGATATTTATCAAGTCCACGCCTGACCTCCTGCCGGATTATCCGATTTTACTCCGGACCTCATCCGGGATGACTTTAGGGCTTAGCCCTTTATCCACACAAACCATGATCGTTTTCGCCTTATTGATAAGTTGATTATTCTGGTTGACGGTCTCATGCTCAAAAACGATTTTTGCCGCGCCGACCTGTCCGATGCTGGTCTTAATCTCAAGTATATCCCCATAAAAAGCGGGGAACTTGTAATCGATCTCCTGACGGGCGACAACAAATAGGATACCCTGCTCGGCAAGCTCTTTTATGGAATAGCCTTTTTCAGCGAAGAATTCAGTGCGCGCCTCTTCAAGAAAGGCAAGATAATTGGCATAATAGACCACGCCGCCGCAATCTGTATGGTGATAAAAAATCTTCTGTTTCATTTACTCTCCTTATACTGATACCTCTGACTCGATATGGCTGATCAGACTAGCAGTCTCTTTAATAAGCCCAGCCGGGAGTAATTTTAAGAGTTCCGCTTCTTTCTTTAAAGATTTTAATGTCGTCAGCAGCCGCTTAACCGTTGCCATCTTACGCTTCTGATGCGCCTCTTCAGGATCAAGCTCCTGACGCTGGCGGATAAGGCTGGTCAGGTCCCGCCTTACCTGCATGGTATCAAAACCGTCGTCAAAGATCTCTTTCTTGATGTTGGCGTAATCATCCTGGTCAAGTATCTTTTTATTCTTGGCCATGCGCAAAAGATCGATTGACTCATAACTTGGCACCTTTGAAGCCTCCTGCGCCTGCAAAAAATCAGGCTTAAGGTAACGCGGCTCCTCTTTTTCCAAAAAGTAATACGAACGCAGAAGCTTCATCGCGGTCTGCTTCTTTATCCCCATCTCCTTGGCAGTAAAGGCATCCAAACTGCTATATCCCCATTCTTTATACATTTTATCTTTCCAGACGGTATAGAGCGCCCTTCCCAGCTCAACCCATGAGGTTTTAAAGTTCTTTGCGCTTTCAAGGATATGGTAGCGCAGGGATTCGGTATCCATATTCTTCATCCGCTCTTCTAAATTCTGCAATGATTTTGATTTTGTGCTTGCCATATAAATCTCCGTTAATAAAAAGACACCTTGTTCATTAAAAGTGAGGGACGTCCCTTAAAAGGCAGAGACGTCCCCTGCTACAGGTATTCATGGAACCCCCTCCCCGAAGCAAAAATACAATTCCGCAATTATTTATCCTCGCTCTAGCCGCCACAGGCGGCTAGACTAGAGGATTTTTGCGGAGGAGATTAAAAGATTATTTACTTCTTGAACGCTACCAGGGCTTTCTCATTATCACTGGTTAACAGGACTATCTTCGCAGGACAACCCGCTGCACAAACAGTACCATAGACATGCTTGATATCAATCTTAGCTGCGACTAAGGCTGCAGTTAGGTTTTTAAGCGCGCCTGACTTATTCTCCAGCTCAACCACTACTACTTCTTCCTCTTTGACATCATTATATCCCGCTTTTTTTAAAGCATCCACTACACGCAGGTTATCTGCGGTCAAAAACACGATCTTTGCCTCGTTGTTTATCGCGTAACCCTTAACAGCCTCAATATTGATCCCATGCTCAGAGACCAGCTTTGCCATCTCCGCCAAAACTCCGATCTTGTTAGCCACGGTCACCACAATTTCCTTGCCTAACTGGGCTGATTTGATCATACTCTCCTCCTTCCGCAGAAAGCGGAACACTGGCCTATCATTTAAGGCCAGGTGTAAAACAGAAAGCGCAACACGCCTCGCCCAATAGGATGGGCGAGCGCGCACTTTTTGTGCTGCACCCCGCTCTATAGGAATAGCGGGTGCGTCCTTTATGGACTGCTGGCCTATCCGCCCAGAATGGGCGCACTTGGCAATCGACTCATAAGAGGCGTACTTTGCCATCAAATAAGCAAAGGTACCTATATGCCAAGGTGCTTTAAGGCCAGGTGTTTACTTACTTTCTCTCTCCCAACTCATGATCCAGCATCAATATCCCGTTTGCGGAATCCTTTATCATCTTAAACTTCTCAACGATCTGAAGCGCATTCGCCTCTTCCTCCACCTGCTCATCAACATACCACTTCAGCAATGATTCGGTAGTATAATCATTTTCTGACTTTGCCAGCTTCATAAGCTCATTTATCAGGGCGCTAACCTTTAATTCGTGCGCCTTTAAGACATTAAGCAAAAACCCAAACTAACCTGCTGAATCTGATTCTTTTCAATTTTAATATACATCTATTCATGCTCAAGCGCAAGCTCAATATTTATCCCTAAAGGAAATTTATGCCTGAATAATCCGGATGCGCCCCGATTGTTAGAATGTTCATCTTTCTCCTTCTTATGCAAGCCTTAATATTTTTCTTGAATTTGGCCCTTCGTTAAACAATAAATCCAGAGTCGACAGGTGCGCCAGAAAATCATCTTTATCCCTCATAAACTGCTGGTGGTATACAGGATGCTCAAAACCCTGATAAACCAATTTTATTCCCGCTTCAGCGAATTTCTTCTCTTCCAGATGATCCTTTCCTCCGGAGCCCGAAAGATAAGTATCCGCCTTTAATTTTCGGCATAATTCGATCAGATGCCCTGTCTTTGCAGTTGTTGTGCCGATTTCCGAATCAAAACTCAAAGGCGTAATAATTTTCAGCTCACTAAGGAAATATTTGATTATAAGGACGTTTAATTTAGCTAACCTTTCCCATTTCCTGCTGTAGATATCTTCAAAGAAACCTATGTATTTCTTAAAAAACGGCGCGTGCGCGTAATATGTTTTTAAGCTCTCCAGGTGCTGCTTGCACCAGTCGATTTCATTATCAATCAAAACATCATTTATCAACTGCCTGCCGCGGCCGCTGAAAACTACAGGAACAGTCAGCCATAAAGCTCCTCTGTCCGTACGGATCTTATTACGGTTCTGGAACTCATGCTCTTTATACTGTACTTGGTCAAGAATTACGAAATTGTCGCTTCTGACAATTTTATCAAAATAGCCTAACCAGGGGATATATTGCGGTTGGTGCACTGAGAGAATCATTGCATTTATTATACAATAACCGGGGGAAATTAAAAGAAAAACAAGGTAGCTCCTTAAAGAGCGGATCAGAGTAATTACAGAATTTACGGGAGGGTAACTAAAAAGAAACCTAGAACCTTCCTAATCGATTGCTGCCTACTCGTAGAAATTTAATCTTCTTTAATAACTAACGACTTGCTCGCGCATTATCAACAAACCTTTGCATAAAACCCTGGCGGAATCTATTTCATTTTTAATAATGAGGATCTTGCACGCCTAATCCCTCTTAGTCTTTTTTAATACCTCTTCCACATCCCTGCGCTCTTCCTCAACGCCGAGGGCCCGGGCAAGAATGGCAAATGCCCTTAATTGATTCGCATCCAATGTCTTATTTTCACGATAGACAATACACAATGAGCCGATTGCCTTATCTCCTTTTTTAATAGCACAACCTATGTAGGTTTTAAGCCCGTACTTAGAAACATTAGGATCGCTTTTGGCATAAGGTGTTTTATCTAAATCGCTGACTATAAATGGATCGTCATTAAATCTTGTTATGACATCATAACAAATATGGCCTTCTTTTCTATCCTTAAGCTTAAGATCCCTGGGAAGATCCCATCCACTCTCTGTGGACAAAAATGACCCCTCTTCTTTGTTATACAATATACAAGCCCCTTCAAAGATTAACCCGACAGTCTCGATGATTTTCTTGATATTTTCCTTGGAGTCAGTTCCAAAACCCAAAAAACATTCATTTATTCTTTCAAGGGCCACCTGCGCATTTTTACGTTCGGTGATATCAACATTTACTTCAGCTACCAGCCAATCACCTTTTTCATTCTGAAAGGGTATGGTAGTAACCTGTATCGGTCTATTCCCTTCCTTTACCAGAGTTTCTTCTGTAACAACGGGCTTTTTTATTGCAAGGGATTTTGTAACACCACAGGCTGCACAGACCTTTCTGCGGCCCATAAAATATTGATAGCATTTCTTTCCTTTAGGGTCTCCGTAGACTTTCTGCCATTCAGGGTCGATATACACCATATTGTAATCCGAATCAATGATATCAAGCCCGGTTTTAGTGGCACCTAAGATAAACTCCATTTGCTTCTTAAGCGCGGTTGTTTCTGCCTGCGCGCGCTTACGCTCTTCAATTTCATCCCGTAAATCGACATTCGTCTTAGCCAGCTCCACAGATCGTCTCACCAACAGCTCTTCCAGATCGACGCGCGCTTTACTTAAGGAGCTCTCTTCATCTTTATGCTTGGCTTCGGATCTTTCCAACTGCTCGATCCTGTACCTTAGCGATTCGATTTTCCTGATCAGCTGCTCTTGATTCGACAGATTATCTTTCATAGAGATAAGAAAACAACCTCTGCCATAACTAAAATGGCGAGTACCGGGTTACCTGATATATTCTTAGCCTGGCTCATTTGAACGCTTTCCGCAAATTATACATAGAAATATTTCAGGGTATACAATTTAATTACACAAGTTTAAGTATACTCCTCCTCTTCGTTAAATCAATGATTTTATTGAGATTGCTCGCTGTGAGGAACGACAATTTGCTCGTGATGACGGACTAACTTGCTAGCGAAATAACAAAAATAGGATTAGTAATAAGCTGCAAATCCGCAGAAGCAAGATCAATACGATAGTAGTTCTTTCCCGCGCTGATAGTACTGTCCTCAAATGTCAGCTCATACGGAGAGTTCACTTCAAAAGCCTTAATCACCTTGCCATTTTTAATGATATTAACCTTAAGAGCCTGTATTTTTGCGTCTTTGTAATGCCCTTTTATGTGAATGCGCGGGTTGCCTTTTACGGTTAGCTGCTCACCAATTATTGCGCGAACAGAGCCATCCGCATCCGCAACGCTGAAATTATACAGAATAAATTTCATTACTCCGCTGTTCATAGCCGCATACATTCTCCCTTTTTTAATGCCTGCGGCGCTTCAAATTTGCTTAAATTACGCACCAACAATACAGCGCTTAGATTATTCATGTCGACTTCCAGGTCTCCTGAGAATGCAAACCCAAGCTCCGCGATTGCCAGGTAAGAACAGAAAATATCCTTAGTATTAGGCGTCTTTTCGAAAGACTTTTCATCTAATACTAATAAGATTCGTACACGTCCTGTCTCCCTTAAATAAACATTTAACTAAATCATTCAAGAAGTTTGAAGAAATGTCAAGAGTAAAAGTAGGTAAGTTGTTAGTAGTTGACAGCCAGTAGGCACAGACCCCTGGCAGGCGCGGTGGGGCCGGCGAGCTTCCTGTTTCTGGATCGGAGTATAGTTTTAAGGCACCCTTTAGGGAATTTTCCTCTTCCTACTTCAATGAGTGTGCCGACAATATTGCGCACCATATTATAGAGAAAACCGCTTCCCTCTATATCTATATATATCAAGTCTCCTTTTTTTGCCACGCTGATCCTTTTTATCGTCCTTACCGTACTCTTCTGTCTTTTCTCTGATGCCTGAAAAGATTTAAAGTTATGCCTGCCCTCAAGGACCCTGGCCTCCTGTTGCATGCGTTTGAAATCTAAAGGATAGGGATGAAAAAGCACCTGGTTTCTTAATAAGGCGGCCGGAAACGGGCGATTAATAATGTTATAACGGTAAATTTTTGTTTTCGCGTCAAAACGGCTGTGAAAATCAGAAGGGACTTCTTGGGCCGCGATCACCGAGATATCGTCGGGAAGAAAGCTGTTTATGGCATTCTGCAGATTGACAGGCGGAATTTTAGAGTTGGTTTTAAAATTGGCGACCTGACCGAGGGCGTGGACTCCGGCATCGGTTCTGCCGGAAACAATGGTTGCGACTTTCTTTCGCAGGATCTTGCTCAGGGCTTTTTCTAAAACTTCCTGAATACTTTTTTTTCGGCGGCGAAGCGATTTGGATGCTGGATGGTTCTGCACCTGCCAACCGCAGTAGTTTGTGCCGTCGTATTCTAGAGTAAGTTTTATATTACGAGTTTTTAACATAAGAAATCACAAATCAAAATATATAAATCACAAACAATATCCAATATCAAATTTCCCTATCCGTTAATAAGCAGGTAATGACCAAAACGCTATTTGTGATTTTGGTCATTTGGTATTATGGATTGTTTGTAATTTGGAATTTGTGATTTGGAATTTGTGCCTTAACGCTTATTTGCCAATCAAGCATTCTGCAATCTGAACGGTCCCGCAAACAACATTTTTTGCGGCCTCTTTGCGGGATCCCGCATCGGACTAACAAAACTTGCTGTATGCGGGGCATTC
>CAYGZJ010000048.1:0-7978 GCA_964354335.1 uncultured Planctomycetales bacterium
CCATGCGCATTTTCTGGAGCGCTCGCTGCCGGCGGTCTTAAGCCAGAGCTTCCCGGTTGAAGAGATACTGGTTATCGATGACGGCTCTAGCGACAACACTAAAGAGGTCGTGGCCAAATTTCCGGTCCGTTATTTGAAAAATGAGCGGGGCAAGGGCCTTTCCTGCGCGCGAAACATGGCTGTTTTGCATGCCAAGGGCGATTTTATAGCCTCGCTCGACGCCGACTGCGTTGCGCATAAAGACTGGCTTAAAAAGTTGATGTCTAATTTTACCGGCGATAATATATCGGGAGTAGGCGGCAGGCTGCATGAAGAAGGCAGCGGGCTAATCGATCTCTGGCGCAAAGAACACATGGCCCAGGACTGGGGAAGCGCAAGGATAATCGACCCACCGTTTCTCTACGGCTCAAATACGGTCTTTAAGAAAAGTTCCTTGTCGCAAATAGGGCTTTATAGCGAGCATTATAAGACCAATAATGAGGATTTGGATATTTCGCTTCGATTAAAAAAACTGGGGAGCAGGTTAGTCTATGAACCGGATGCGATTGTATCCCATATTTGCGAGGATACGCTTATTTCCTTAGCGGAGAGATTCTGGCGATGGCGATTTCATTTCTATAACGACAAAGGTTTTTACAAGGATACGGATAATCTTTGCAGGAAGATCCAGGATAATATGGGCTTGTGCAATGAGCTTATAGAATCTGATCTGCGAGGGCAGAACCCGGCGTTAATATACGTTGATTTCTTTTTGCCTACGGCGCTTATCCTAAAAGACATCCTGTTTTTCTATCAATCTAAACTTGGCTATGAAGCTGCTTATAATAAGCGGGTGGTTAATTTTGTCGCGTTTCTGGAGATGTTCACTTTTATGTCTTTGCGCCAGGATAATTTCATCTCCATTTTGCGAAAGGAATATAAACTAGAACAGATCATGCTTAAGTTTATCCTGGTATTTGGAAAACACATCCGGGATAAGTACCCGAGAATGGATTTTTATAAAATTTGGTTAAAAGATATTATCCAGGTTTTTTCAGAAGGAGCTACTATCCCGGGCTTAGCGATGAACTTTATAGAGTCGATTTACAGACGCGAAGACGAATTACGCGAGTATTTGGGTTTTGACGAAACAGCCCAAAAGATATACCGGAGTTTTTCCGAAAGCTTCAATCAATTCTTCGACCATGTTAAGATGGAGACGGTCAAAGATATCAGCTCGATGTGGGTGCTGCAACTGGAAAAACAATACAATACTATTGCCCAAAGCATCATCGACTCAAGCTCCTATCTTGATCGTCCGGATGACCGATGGCAGATGAAGGAGGATTGTGACTATTACTATTCCAGGCTTTTGAATTATCCGTTGCTTCCTCCGCAGATCATCCAATTTGATTTTATGCGCCGGTGCCAGCTTCAATGCAGGATCTGTAAGATCTGGTCTGACGCTTCGGGCCAGAAGAATAAGGAGCTAAATTACGAAGAGGTTTGCCGGTTACTAGACCAGGCCAGGCAGGCAGGTATAAGAGAGTGTTATTTTAGCGGCGGAGAACCGCTGCTGATCTCCTATCTGCTTGATGCGTTAAAATATGCTAAAGAGAAGGGTATGTATACGCAGGTTACAACTAACGGAGAGCTGCTTAATCATGATCTATGCCGGGAATTGGTGCGGCTGCCTTTGGACCAGTTGAATGTCTCCGTAGACGGCGCATCTCCTTCGACGCATGATTACATCCGCAACCGGCCAGGGTTATTTGATACTGTCCTAAGAAACATACAAGAGCTCATCAGATTAAAAAAGGATTCCGGTTCATCTTGTCCGGGGATCAACCTGGGTTTTGTCGTAAATTCCAGGAATTATTGTGAGATGGTTGATTATGTCAAGCTCGGCGAAAACTTAGGGGTAGATTATGTTTTCTTCCAGCCGTACCTTACGGAGAACAACAATTACTTCTACCGGACTACTACCGATGAGTTTGTTGTCCCAAGCCGGGAATTGGATGCTCTTTATGACCAGGTCAACAAGCTGATTGATTATAAGAAGAAATTGGGACGTCAGGATTTTATCAGCAATACCGTGCAATCGCTCGAAGACATCAAGGATTATTTCGCCGGCAGGCTGCAGCCCGCGAAATATTGTTTTGCCGGCTTTAACCGTATAAATATATTAACAAACAATAAGGTAAACATCTGCTCCGGGGACATCGGTGATTTTAGCCGCGCCTCTTTGAAAGAAATACTTTTTTCAGAACGCGCGGAGAAGATGCGCAAGAAAGTTACTGAATGCACCTGTCCTTGCGCCACCGCCGCGGCTTACTATCCAGGGCCTGCTCTTAGCGATATATTTCTTATAGTAAAAAAAGAGCTGTTGCGACTGCAAGGGAATGGCCTGTATTCGAGCGATTCGCTTGGCCAGGTCACGCAGTTACTTATGGGCTATCGTAATTTACTTACGCAGAAAGGGTTAGTTCATGAGGTCGACAAACTCGATATCATTTTGTCTTTTTTAGATTCAGAAGCAATTGCTTAAGCAGTATGCAACTTTGTTCCTATAGGTTAAAATTGAATCAGGCATCGCTTTTAAGGAAACAGGAAAAACCGATATTATTTAAGTGTTTTCAACAATCGCTTTTAAAAAAAGGAGGAACGAATGATTATTTCAAAGAAAATGCCTATGCTTACGAGCTTGTTGCTTCTAGTCTTATCTTGGCTAATAGCTATAATCGGATTTGCCGCAGGGGTATGGGTTATTATACAAAGCCCGATGCAAGGCGCAGATATCCTCAAGGGGATCGGAGTTATTCTCTTTTCTTTTCTTCTTGCTTCAGTTGTACGTATGCTTGCTAACATCGGTCAGATGCTTTTTGAGCTCAAGGATTATTCATTAGGGTTTCAGCAGGTCTTGCAGCAAAATATCAGTTTGCAATTCCAGTATCTGAACAAGAACATTGAGTCGCAGGCGGCTACTATGAATCAATTGCTAGAAACTAACTTTAACGGAATCAATGAAGGAGTGTTTAAACAGGTAGAATCATTGAAATCCGGCATCGATGTTACATTTCGGGAGCAGGTCAAGGATTTAAATGAGAGCGTTAACCAGCAGCTTAGTGCTCAGGCGAAAGTAATCAGGGATGGGATTAATGAGCAGCTTATGCTTGAGATCCAGCAGTTTAACAAAAACCTCAATGAGCATTTGACTACGCAATTTCAGGGTCTACGAGAAGGTTTCCGGGATGTACTTTCTACGCAAAGTGAAGCTTTAAAAGAAAAAATTCAGGATTTAAAAGATGTAAATCTACAGACAAATTGCGACGCAAGAGAGACAAGTGAGAATGTATTTCAGATACGGAGCTTCTTTGATGAGATCAGCAAGCACCTTGAATTACGTAAGTAAATAAGCATATGCGGCTCGCTTTAATTTTTAACCCTTTTAAGTATAAGGTCCACGAGGAGAATCTGCGCGTTGTCCAGAAATTCTTCGGTTTATTCCCTCCGCTTAGCTTGGCCTGGGTAGCTGCAATAGCCGAAAAGGCCGGCCACCAAGCAATCATCATTGACGCCCGTACCCTTAAGCTTTCAAAAGAAGATGTTTTGGCCAGGATAAAAGATTTTAAGCCGGATATCCTGGGTTTCATGATGACAACTTATATGTTTCAGGATACCCTGGAGTGGATAAAGTTCCTTAAAAAAAACTATCCGGCGCCTGTAGTCATCGGAGGCTATAATATGCGTGTTTATCCGCGCCAGTCGGTTATGCATCCTGAGATTGATTTTGGAGTTGTTGAGCATGCATACTATACTATTCCGGCCCTTTTTAAAGAGCTTGAGTCGCCAAATCCACGTTTTGATGCGGTCCCTGGCCTAGTTTATAAGAGAAATAACGAAATAATTGTTACGGCGCATCCCCAGCGGATCAATTTTGATGATTTTCCAAATCCCGCCCGGCATCTGCTTCCGAATGAATTGTACGCAGAGTTTCCTACGGAAAGAAGAAATTTTACGGTGATGGTCACTTCGCTCGGTTGTCCGCATAGTTGTGGTTTTTGTGAAGCAGGAAATACAAGTTATAGTCCGCGCTCTGCGGAAACCGTGGTGCAAGAAATTGAAGAGTGCTACAGCCGTTATAATATTCGAGAAGTGGATATTTTTGATTATGAGTTTACGGGTATGCGGGAGAGGGTACTTGCGATATGCGAGCTTCTCAAAGAAAAGAAGCTCGATATCACCTGGGCCTGCAGATCGCGTGTAGATACGGTAGATGAGCAGTTATTAAAAGAGATGAAGGATGCCGGTTGCAGGCGGATATATTTTGGGGTCGAGTCAGGAGTACAACAAATACTTGACCGGGTAAATAAGCGGATAACGTTACGTAAGGTGCGGGATGTCGTTGAAGTTTGCAAAGAGCAGGGGATACGTACACTGGGTTTCTTTTTGATAGGCGCACCCGGAGAGACGCGAGAAACAGTGAAAGAAACTGTGCGTTTTGCCAAGGAACTCGACTTTGATTACGTCCAGTTTTCCAAGTGCTTAGCAAAGCCGCTTACTCCTTTATGGAAACAGATGAAACAGGCTTGCGGAAAAGATTATTGGGAAGATTGGATACTCGGCAAGGAGACAGACCGCTCCTTGGATAGGCCTTGGACGGCATTAACGGATAAAGAAGTTGATGCCTTGGCAAGGCGGGCTTATATATCGTATTATTTGCGCTTCGCTTTTTTAATCAAGGCAGTTATGCGGGTTAAGTCTTTAGGTGAGCTCAAGCGTAAGGCACTGGCTTTATTTGATATGCTTTTGCTCCAAGAAAAAGTATCTACAGTGGATCAGGAGTTTAGCGCTTTTAACGAAAATACGCATATTTCGGTTGACCGCCAGAAAAAGGAACTTACCATTAAAGCCACTTCATGAAAAAAGATAGAATAGTTGTGTTCATTATCTTGCTTATAGTCGTTCTGGGAGCTGTTGCTCGGTTTTACTCTTTGACCTCTAAGAGCATCTGGTACGGTGAGGCGGCAACGATTAATGTTTCTTTAGCTGATTTATCCCATAGAAATTTCTTCGACTCAATCATCAGTTATAAGCCGCTTTTTTTCCTATTGCTCAAAGGTTGGGAAAATATATTCGGCATAGGGGCTTTTTGGGTCAGGCTCCTACCCGTTATCTTTAGCGTCATCTCAATATTCATGGTCTACCTGCTCGGGAAGGAGCTCATAGGAAAAAGGGAGGGCTTGATCGCGGCCTTTTTTTTGTCGGTATCCTGCTTTCATATTTATCTTTCCCAGCAAGCCCGTCATTTCTCACTGGCGGTCTTTTTGGTACTCGCTTCATATTTATTTCTGGCAAAGTTTCTTAAAACTGGCAAGTTTTTTGACTGTTTCTTTAATACAATTTGCAACATAATGTTTATATTTATTCATCCGACAGGCCTGAGCATAATCCTTGCCCAACAGTTTTTTATGCTGTTCCTGCGTATTAAAAAAAGGGCCGGATTGCGCACGTGGTTTTTTGCGCAACTTTTTACCGGCGTTTTTATTCTGATTTGGTATGTAATCGCGAATAAGAAAGAGATGTTCCATAATATCTGGTGGATCCAGACTCCTCAACTACAGACTTTTATTGAGACATTTGAGACGTTTGCTTACGGTGGGCCCCGTTACGGTCTGGACGATTTATTCCAATTCTTTCGTTATCCCCAGATCAATATGGCACTTTTTGCTATCTTTACTTTCTTTTTAGTCCGGGGTCTCTGGGTGTCTCAAAAAGATAGCACCGATACTTTCCCGCACAGGCGCGCCCTGCTTTTATACTGGATATTTGTTCCGATAATAATTCCTTTAGCAGTCTCTTTTTTTCAGCCGCTATTTCTAAAAAAACATCTTTTAGATGTCCTGCCCGGATATCTTCTCGCCGTGGCCATAGGGATAGGCGCCATCAGAAAAAAAGCGATCCTTTTGGCTATGCTTTCATTTATCTTTGTTTTAAATCTTTATCCTCTCAAGATCATGTATGCCACTGATTTGAATATTGATTGGAGAGCGGGGGGGATTTTCTTGCGAGATAAGGCAGCCGATGGAGATATTATTATTGTCTCTACTCTTTCAGAAATAAATCCTTTTCTTTACTATTTTACTGCTCAAAATAAAGAAGAGCTTAAATATGTAGAGGACTACGGGAATTTTAAAAACGGAAAACTCGAAACAGTCTTTATGTCAGGCAGGAATCTGATCATTGGTATAGTGCATAATGAAGGAGAAGGCACGCAGTTTGTCATCAATGACTTTACTGATAAGTTAAAATATCTTGATGCCCGAAAGGGGGCAGCCCGGATCTGGTTTGCCGCCAGCCGGTGGGGAGATGAGCGCGCGCATGCGTTTATTATTGAGACCCTCAAAAATAAATATAAGAAAATTAACACTTATCCTTTCCCGGGGCTGGTCATCTATCAGTTTGCCGCCCAATAGAGATGCCCATAACCGAGTTTTTTACAACCCGGATATCGGATAGTCCCATGTTTTTAAAACGCTGATGAAGAAAAATATAATCGCTGTTTGTCTAGGGCTACTGGTATCATTGGTCGTTGGAGAAATGGTGGTGAGGATCTTTAAACTCGCTCCCGCGGTTGTAAGCTACAATGATTATTTCAGGCTTGTTGATAATCCGCGCATCGTCTATGAGATTATCCCCGGAATCCATAAAGATCAGGTTAATATTAACAAGCAGGGATTCAAAGATGAGGAATTTGTAAGGCAAAAGACCGACAACCGCATAAGAATAGTGATGCTGGGAGATTCGATAACAGAAGGGGCACATGTTCCTTCGGGAAAGACGTTTTCGGATAGACTAGAGGCCCATTTGAACAGCAGGGCTAGGGCGATAGGCAGCTCTTTGAACTATGAAGTTATGAATTTTGGAGTAGGAGGATACAATTTAGACGCCGAGGTGGAAACCTTAAAGACAAAAGCCCTTGCGTATTCTCCCGATGTTGTCGTTTTAAATATGTTTTACAATGATGACGAAGATATTCCCGGTATTAAGTGGTTATTTATTGATCCCGGTTTTAACGAGAAAGAACGGATCTTGATTATAAAACGGTATCTGCTCGATCCGGATAATAAGTTTATGGCAGCCGTACGTAAAATCCTGTATAAATCAAAACTTTACCTTTTCTTGGCCGACAGGCTCTATAATGTAAAGAGCTTAAGACAGAGATTGGAAAGGCTGGGTGATAGCAAGAGGGATAAGGTGTCCGTGAATAGAGAGCTGATAGAGCGTAATTTCCGTGAAATCACGTCATTGCGTGACAATTACCACTTTAAATTATTGATCTGTATACACTCTTTTCTCGCGGACTACGAACATCCGAATAATCGTATTTTCGAAGAAATCTCCCGAAAATTTGATTTTCCCTGTTTTCATATCATAAATTACTACCATAAGAAAAGTATCACTACCGGATTGCTCAAGGTCAAGGGGATTCCGGAAGACAATATGCATCCGAACGAAGCCGGACATACCGTCATTGCGGAGAGCCTTTTTGAGGAGCTAAAGAAAAATCATTACATTGATGAGAGGCTTTAAGCCAAGTAGGACTTTTTTAATCCTGGCCGGGATCTTTTTTGTCGCCTGCCTGGTAAGGTTCTGGGGTATAGGTTTCGGCCTACCACAGACCCAGTGTCGCCCTGACGAATCAATCGTCGTTGAGGAGGCATTGCATTTTTTCAGCGGTGATCTGAATCCGCATTATTTTAATTACGGAACGCTGCTGCAATACCTTGTTTTTTTGCTTTACGGAGCCTCTTTTTTATTCAGTCAATTGTGCGGTAACATAACCAGCCTTCAGTCGTTTCTAGCCTCATTTACGCTTTCGCCAACCCCGTTTTATCTGTTAGCGCGTTTTTTTGTTTCGTTTCTGGGCGCGCTATCCGTGATCCTACTCTTTAGGATAGTACGGCAGCTTTTCGGAGAGAGGACAGGTATCCTAGCG
>CAYGZJ010000049.1:0-7930 GCA_964354335.1 uncultured Planctomycetales bacterium
TCACGGATTTAATTCAACGCGCCTTGGCCTGCGCGGCATTACCAATGAATCGGAGCACAAGCGCATTGCCAGAGACATTGAGCTTGCGGATAAGGCCAAGGCAGTGGTGCATATCGCTCATGTCAGCTGCAAAGAGTCGGTGGAGATCATCCGCCAGGCAAAGAAAAAAGGGATTGCGGTTACCTGCGAGACTGCGCCGCACTATTTTACCCTGACCGATGAGTCGGTGCTTAACTACGACACTAATTATAAGATGAATCCGCCTTTACGCGGCAGGGAAGACGTGGAGGCGATCAGAAAGGGTCTTTCCGACGGGACAATTGATTGTATCGCCTCGGATCATGCCCCGCATACGGAGAGTGAAAAAGAAATCGAATTTGACCGCGCGGAATTCGGGATCATCGGCTTAGAGACAGAATTAAGTCTTAGCATCACCGAACTTATCGAAGGAAAAGTCTTAACCTGGCCGCAACTGGTCGATAAATTAGCGTATAAGCCGGCAAAGATCTTAGGCATCAACCGCGGCAGCTTAGGCGCGGGCAGCGCCGCGGATGTTGTTATTGTGTCAGCTGATACTCAGTGGCAGGTAAAAAAAGAGGATTTTTGTTCTAAGTCCAAGAACTCGCCGTTTATCGGGAGAACCCTTGCCGGGGTAGTCGAGTATACAATTTGTAACGGCAAGATCGCATATAGTCGTTAATATCGTTTAAGTTCCTTAATGTCGTTGGTTCGTTTTAAAAGCTTTAAAACGACAATAACGAACCTAACGTACTAAACGATCATGAAGTTTCTCTTAACCAAAGAGCTAGGTAGACTAGTTAAATGGCTGCGCATCTTAGGATTTGACGTCGGGTATTTTAGCGAAAACAAAGCCAGTTCTCTGATAATCCGGGCGCTGCAGGAAGACAGGACGATTATCACCCGCAATCACCATCTGCCGCAGGGCCGCGGAGTGCGTATCATCATTATTGAAAGCGAGAAGCTAAAGGAGCAGATCCCGGAAGTTCTGAGGGAATTAAAGATAGATCCGGATAAGGCTATGATGTTCACCCGCTGCATCGTCTGCAACGAAGAGCTGGTCGATATCGCAAAAGAAGAGGTAAAGGCTAAGATCCCGGAATATGTTTTCACCACCCAGGATGATTTTATCACCTGCCCCAAATGCAAACGTATCTACTGGCAGGGGACGCACTGGGGTAATGTCGCTAAAATGCTGGAAGAAATGAAAGGTTAATTTTGTTGTTTTCGTTAGTGTCGTTAGGTTCGTTTTAAAACTTTTTAAACGACAATAACGATAATAACGAACCTAACGAACTAAACGATTATGGAATTTATCGCAGACTTCCACATCCATTCAAAATACTCGCGGGCGACATCGCGCGACATGGACGTAAAGCACCTGGCTCAATGGGCAAAGCTTAAAGGTATTACGCTCATGGGCACCGGAGATTTCACGCACCACCTGTGGCTTGAAGAGCTGAAGAACAACCTGGAAGACTGCGGCAACGGGCTTTTTAAGTATCAGGATGTCTATTTTATTCTTACCTCCGAAATAAGCAGTATTTATTCCAAGCGCGGCAAGACCTATCGTGTGCACAATATGGTTTTCAGCCCATCGTTTAAAACCGTCGATAAAATAAACGATAAGCTTGGACGCGTGGGAAATCTTGCCAGTGACGGCCGGCCGATCTTGGGCCTGGATGCCGCGGAGCTGGCGCGCATTGTCTTTGATATCGACGAGAATTGCATGGTCGTGCCCGGGCATATCTGGACGCCCTGGTTTTCCGTCTTCGGCTCCATGTCCGGCTTTGATAAAATCGAGGATTGTTTTGAGGACCAGACACCTAAGATATTTGCCCTTGAGACCGGGCTTTCCAGCGATCCGGCGATGAACTGGCGTTTAAGCGCCCTGGACAGGTTCACCTTGATCAGTAATTCTGACAGTCATTCTCCGGCAAAGATCGGCCGCGAGGCGAACGTCTTTGACTGCGAGTTGGATTATAAGACTATCAGGGATGTTTTAAGGACCAAAGACAAGAAGAGATTCTTATATACGATAGAATTTTTTCCCGAAGAAGGAAAATATCATTATGACGGACACCGCCTCTGCGAGACGCGCCTGTCTCCCAAAGAAACTAAACAGAATAACGGCCGCTGCCCCAAGTGCGGCAAGCCGGTTACCGTCGGGGTGATGAACCGCGTTGAGCAGCTGGCTGACCGGCCCGAGGGATTTAAGCCGGCAAATGCCATTCCCTATAAGAACCTTATTTCTTTGGATGAGATCATCGCCGAGTCAAAAGGTGTTTCCAAGACCTCTGTGGCAGTGGAGCGGGAATATCTTGGTGTGGTTTCAAAATTCGGTACGGAATTCGAGATCCTGCTTAAGGCCTCAGCGGAAGAGTTGCGCAAAGGCCTGCCGTCGAAGGTCGCTGACGGCGTTCTGCGGGTGCGCGAGGGCAAGGTGAGTATTAAGGCCGGTTACGACGGCGAATATGGAATTATCGCCATCGATTTCGGCAGCGGCGGAGCGCCGGAGAAAAGCGAGCAGCAGTTAAGTCTGTTTTAGTTCTACAGTTCTAAGGTTCTACAGCTCTACAGCTCTAAAGTTCTACAGTTCTAAAGTTCAGCGGATCTTTAGTCAAAAATAACGGAGGAGAGTTGAAGACAATAATAGTATTTTATTCTTTCAGCGGCAATACGAAAGCAGTAGCTGCCATTTTAGCCGGCGCTCTGCGGGAAAAAGGCGAAGTCGATACTATTGAGCTAAAGCCTTTAGATGAGACAAGTTCATTTCTTGGCCAGTGCCGCCGGGCGTATAAGAAGGTGCGGGCAAAGTTGGATAATGTGAATTTCGATGTATCAGCCTATGATTTAGTCTGTATCGGCACTCCCTTATGGGCCTTTGCTCCGGCACCTGCAGTCAATACATACCTAGATAATGTGGCTGGCTTAAACGGTAAAGAGGTGGTGATTTTTAACACACGTGGAAGCGGTGCGGGGAATAAGCGCTGCCTTGATTATATGGAAGCGCTGATGAAGGAAAAATGTGCTAAGACTGTTCGACGCCTCTCAATACAGCAGCTTAAATGTAAGGATAGGGAATTTGTTCTTAAGGAAATTGAGAAGATAATGATAATGGGGAAGTAGCAGTTGGTTTGTCCCGCCTCATAAACGCCGCAAAGTTTCTCGGCGCTTCGCACCAGTAAGCTTTGCAGGCATTCGGCGGGACGAATTTCCGGAACTAAAATTGAAGAAATTCGCGCCTGCCCTCTGCAGATTTGCTTCGCAAATCTAAGCGCAGAGGACACGGCGGTAGCAAGAAGAATGCCCCGCTTCATAAACGCTGCCAAAATTCTCTTCGATAATTTTGGCGCATTCAGCGGGGTGAATTTACTGCGAGAAAAACGATCGAAATTCAAGCGCCTGTGGCCCAATGGATAGGGCATTAGCCTCCGAAGCTATGTGTGTGGGTTCGATTCCCGCCAGGCGCGTTAAAATGACATGCGGGAATCGCCGCAGCAGTTCTCCCGTTAAGCTATTTAGTACGAGGACGGGATCCCGCCTCAAAGAGAGAAATGGTTAGGCGGGAGATTCTGCCCAGGCGCACTAAAATAAGCAAGGCAGAATCGAGGCAGGGTTCTCCCGACGCCCGCTTCCGCAAGGTCGGGATCCCGCCTGAGTGTTAAGCTTGTTTCTGCGGGAGATTCCCGCCAGGCGCGTTAAAATGACATGCGGGAATCGCCGCAGCAGTTCTCCCGTTAAGCTATTTAGTACGAGGACGGGATCCCGCCTGAGTGTAAAGCTTGTTTCTGCGGGGGATTCCCGTCCCTGTAGATTTGCTTGCAAATCAATACACAGGGACACGGCGCCTGAAGAAAAACTCAACGCCTGCCAGGCGCGTTAAATTGAAGACAATTGGGAGGTTGGCATGAGCCAATGCTGGTTTAAGGCAAAAGAATGTGGCTGGGGGACAGGCCTTCCTATCTCGTGGGAAGGATGGGTAGCGACGCTTTGTTTGGTGCTGGTGATTTCCGCTTCCGCGTATATAAACCTGCTGAAAGATAAAAATATTAGGCCTGCTTTTAGAGATTGGTTACGCTTTGCCCTTGACACAATAATACTCACCGCGTTGTTTTGTTTAGTCCTTCAAAATAAAATAGCTGGTGGATTGCAATGGCGTTAGAAATGAATATGCGTAAGAGAATTGTCAGTGTTATCGGTGGAAGGTACTGTAAACCTGAAGTGGAGCAAATTGCCCATAATTTAGGCAAAAAACTAGCAAAAGTGGCTGACTTGCTCGTTTCTGGAGGGCTTGGTGGAACAATGGAGGCGGTTAGCTCAGGTTTTAAGGCAGGAAAAGGCATAACTATAGGTATTTTACCGGGTTACGACAAGAGCGCAGCCAACAAACACGTTGATATTGCTATCCCTACAGGTTTGGGCCTAGCTAGAAATGTGCTGGTAGTTAAGGCTGCTGATGTGGTGGTGGCGCTGCCGGGTGAGGCAGGAACGCTCTCCGAGATCGCTTATTGCCTGCAGTTTGGGATACCGGTAATAAGCCTTGGTTCCTGGGATATACCCGGAGTGATTAAGGTTAAGACAGTTGATGAGGCTGTGGCGCGGGTAAAGAAAATAATGCTAAGGAGCGTTAAATGAAGACAAAGGCGATATTGATGTTGGAGGACGGTAAGTATTTTAGCGGGGAATCGCTAGGTGCTGCCGAAGAAAAAGTCGGCGAAGTTATTTTCAATACCGCTGTTGTCGGCTATCAGGAGATGATGACTGATCCGGCAAATGCCAATAAGATCCTTGTATTGACCTATCCTTTAATCGGCAATTACGGGTGCGCGCCGAAATTCAATGAGTCAGGAAAGGTCTGGCTGGCGGGGTTGGTGATCAAGGAGAAGTCGCGGATTTTTTCTAACTGGCAGGCGAAGGAAAGCTTTGATGATTTTATCAAGAGAAATGACCTGATGGCCATTGGCTCGATTGATACGCGCAGCTTAACGGTGCATCTTCGCCAGAAAGGGACGCTGCTCGGAGTTATCTCTACAAAAACCACGGATCCCAAAGAGCTGCTGGCTAAAATCGCGGCTTATCGGAAAAACAAGGCAGAAAGTATTTTGTCAAAGATCTCTGTGGCTAAGCCCACGCAACATGGAAGCAAAAAAGGCAAGACCAAGATCGCGGTCCTTGATATCGGCGTGACTAACAGCCTGATGAAACAACTGGAAACCGCGGGCTTTCAAGCCACTGTCTTTCCGTATAACACCAAAACAGAAGAAATCCTAAGGTTTAAACCGCAAGGCTTACTTATCAGCGGCGGGCCGGAAGACGATGCCGGCTTAGGGGAAGTCGCTCTTAATATCAAGCCATTGATATCGCGTATTCCGGTGTTAGGTGTGTCTACCGGGCATCAGGTGGTTTGTCGTGCCTTGGGAGCAAAGGTGATCAAGATGAAAGTCGGACACCGTGGAGCCAATTACCCTATACATAATCCGGCTTCTTACAAAGGGGAGATCACGGTCCAAAACCACGGCTCTGCGGTGGATATCGATTCTCTGAATAGGATAAAGGATATAAAGATCACAGGATACAATTTAAATGACCGCAGCGTGGAAGAGGTGGAGAGCAAAAAAATGAAATTCCTCGGAGTGCAGTATATTCCTGCATGTCCGGGTTTTGATGAGGTCAATCCGGTCTTTAAAAGATTTATGAAGATGATCAAAAAATAAGGGGGAACAATGCCACGACGCAAAGATATCAAGAAAATCCTGATGATTGGTTCCGGCCCGATTATTATCGGCCAGGCCTGTGAATTTGATTATTCCGGTTCCCAGGCATGCAAGGCCTTGCGCGAGGAAGGCTATTACACGATTCTGGTCAATTCCAACCCGGCGACGATTATGACTGACCCGAACATGGCGGATGTTACCTATATAGAGCCGCTTACCGTGGATATAGTCACTAAAATCATCGCAAAAGAACGGCCGGATGCGATCTTGCCGACCCTGGGCGGCCAGACCGGATTGAATCTGGCTTTTTTCCTGATGAAGCAGGGAGTTTTAAAAAAATACGGTGTTGAATCAATAGGTTCCTCAGTAACGGCGATCGCCTGCGCAGAGGACAGAGATCTTTTTAAGAAAGCGATGCAGGAAATCGGAGTGGATGTGCCCAAGAGTGGGATCGCCACCAGCGTCGAAGAAGGCTTAAAGATAGGTTTAGGGATAGGATTCCCTCTGATTTTGCGTCCGGCTTATTGTCTGGGCGGCAGTGGCGGAGCCATCGCCTATAATAAAGAAGAGTTGGAAGTTTTTCTGGCAAAGGGACTTGAAACAAGCCCGGTGCACCAGGTATTGGTGGAGCAGTCGGTGTTAGGGTGGAAAGAAATTGAATTTGAGGTGATGCGTGATTGCGCCGACAACGTGATCATGATCACCTCCATGGAAAATGTCGATCCGATGGGCGTGCACACCGGAGACAGCATAGTTGTGGCCCCTGCCCAGACTCTGACCGCCGAGGAATATACTAATTTTGTGAATCTTTCCAAAAGGATCATCCGCCGGGTGGGGATTACCGGAGGAGGTGCTAACATCCAGTTCGGCCAGAATCCGGATAACGGCCACATTGTGATCATCGAGGTCAACCCCAGGCTTTCGCGCTCCTCGGCCCTGGCCTCAAAGGCCACCGGCTTTCCCATCGCCCGCGTAGCCACAAAATTAGCGGTTGGGTTTACGCTTCCGGAGGTTATGAACCAGATCACCGGCAAGACGACTTCGTTCTTTGAGCCTACGGTTGACTACTGCGTTTTTAAGATCTGCCGTTTTACTTTTGAGAAATTCCCCAAGGCAGAACGCCTGCTGAATACTTCCATGAAGGCGGTGGGTGAAGCGATGTCCATCGGCAGGAATTTCAAGGAGGCTTTTCAGAAAGGGATCCGTTCTATCGAGATCAAGCGCTATGGTTTTGGCGCCGACGGACAAGATAAAATAAGCGATGAGGAGCTACGGCACGCGGATAACGGGCTACTTAAGCGTATCAAGGATAAGATCCGCAATCCCAATGACGAGCGCCTATTTTACATAAGATACGCCTTAAGGGCGGGAATCTCCATAGATGAGATCTACGAGCTTTCGCATATCGACCGCTGGTTTATCGATAACATGAAGCAGTTGGTGGAGATGGAAGATGAGATCAAAAAATTCAGAAACACTAAAATCGATGACGAGATCAGGATCCCGGCAGCGCTTTTAGGAAAGGCCAAGGAAGACGGTTTTTCTGACAGGCAGCTTGCCTATCTGTTGAATGCCAAGGAGGAGAAGGTGCGCGAGTCCAGGAAAAAAAATAAAGTACAGCCGGTTTATAAATTAGTGGATACCTGCGCCGGAGAATTTAACGCCAAGCAGCCGTATTATTATTCGACACAAGAGACGGCTGAGGAAGCGCGCCCGAGCAAAAACAAAAAAGTGGTTATCTTAGGCGGCGGCCCGAACCGTATAGGCCAGGGCATCGAGTTTGACTATTGCTGCTGCCATGCCGCTTACGCTCTTAAGGAAGAAGGGGTTGATAGTATCATGGTCAATTGTAATCCCGAGACCGTTTCTACCGACTATGACACTTCGGACAGGCTATATTTTGAGCCGCTTACTTTCGAGGATATCATGAATATCATCGAAGTCGAGAAGCCGATGGGTGTTATTGTGCAGTTCGGTGGTCAGACCCCGCTTAATCTTGCCGTGCCTTTACGCAGGGCAGGTGTAAATCTTCTGGGCACCAGCGCCGATAGCATTGATATTGCCGAAGACAGAAAGCGTTTTAAGCAGATGCTGCATAAACTCAATCTTCTGCAGCCGGATAACGGGACCGCCTTTAATTTCGCAGAGGCTAAAGAGGTGGCGCGCAAGATCGGCTACCCGGTTCTGGTGCGGCC
>CAYGZJ010000050.1:0-7840 GCA_964354335.1 uncultured Planctomycetales bacterium
AGTCCTGGATCACCCAAGATATAGAGGAAACAATGAACCAGTTTAACAAGAGGAGCAGAGAATGAATAAGTACGAAGCAATGTTTATTATCAGTCCGGAGTTGACCGAAGAAGGGCGTAAGGCGTTCTTTCATCAGGTCAGCGAAGCGATCACCAAAAATAGCGGCGTTGTTTCTCAGTCCGCCATCTGGTCGGAGCGTAAGAAATTGTATTTCCCCATCAAGAAGCATAATGAGGGGGTGTACTATCTGGTGAACTTTACCATGCCTCCCGCAGGGGTCAAAGAGATACGGCATGCCTTTAATCTCAACGAGAATATCTTGCGGGTTCTCATTTCACACCTAGAATAATTAAGGAGGCTATTATGGCCAGTTTCAATAGAGTCTTCCTGATGGGCAATCTTACGAAAGATCCGGAACTGCGGTATACTCCGCAGGGCGCAGCCGTAGCCAACATTCGTCTTGCCGTAAACCGCAGGTATAAAGCTAAAACCGGAGAATTAAAAGAAGAAGTCTGTTTTATCACCGCGGTAGTATGGAATAAGCAGGCTGAGACCTGCAATCAGTATCTGCATAAAGGCAGCGGAGTTTTTATTGAAGGAAGGCTGCAATCGCGTTCCTGGGAGGATGCTGCGGGACAGAAGCGTAGCGTTATCGAGGTACGGGCAGAGCGGGTGCAGTTTTTAGGCGCGCCTACGGGTAAACAGCAGGCTAGCGTCCCGGCGGCACCGGTGGCACCGGCGGCACCGGCACCAGCGGAAGAATTTGCAGGAGAGACATCTACGGAATCAACATGGTTGGAAGAAGAAAGCGAGGAGCAGGCAAATGAAAGTTAAGACTAAAACTAAAACATTAACTAAAGGCACTAAGGGCGGGCGCGGCGGTTTAAAAGGCAAGACCAGGGGGCCCTCTCGCCGGCGCGACAGCGGCATGATGCGCAAGAAATTCTGCCGTTTATGCGTTGAGAAAGCCAAGTCTGTAGACTATAAAGAGGTGCGCAAACTTGAAGGGTATATCAGAGACCGAGGTAAGATCGTTTCCAGCCGCATCTCGGGCAATTGCGCTAAGCATCAGCGCAGAGTAGTTGAGGCAATAAAGAAAGCGCGGTTCATTTCGCTGCTGCCGTACGTACGCTAAGCGTTAAATATAAAATCTCTTAAACTTACGAGGTCGCTATGGAAGTAATCCTGAAACAAGACGTTGAAAAGATCGGTAAGGCCGGCAATGTCGTAAAAGTCAAGGATGGCTTTGCGCGGAATTTTCTTTTTCCCAAAGGACTGGCAGTGCCGATGACCGCCGCAAGCCTAAAAAATATACAGGCCCAGGGCCAGCAGAAGGCGGCGCAGCTTGAGAAGATCAAGAATGAGGCTGAGGCGCTTAAAGAGCGTTTAGGCAGCTTATCTTTGACCATCGCCGCTTTAGTCCAGGAAGAGGAGAAGTTATACGGCAGCATCACCTCCCAGGATATCGAGCAGGCATTAAAAGAGGAAAATATAAACATTGATAAGAATGTCATTGAGCTTGATGAGCCGATCAGGTCGCTGGGTATTTACGAGGTTCCGGTGAAGCTTCATCCGGAAGTCATTGCAAAGATTAAAGTTGGGATCGTAAAGAAATAATCACTATGGCCAATCAATTAGCCCTTGAGAAAGTCCCCCCGCAGAACCTGGAAGCCGAGATGGCGGTTCTGGGCGCTATGATGATGGATGAGGATGCGATTGCCGCAGCCGCGGAATCATTGAGCATCCAGTCTTTCTACAAGGAAAGCCATCGCAAGATTTTCGAGGCGATGCTGAATCTTTACAGCGCCAATAAAGCCGTGGACCTGATCACGCTTACTGATGCGCTTAAGAGAAACGGCGTATTGGATGATATCGGCGGAGTCAGTCTTCTGACTGCCCTGGCCAATGCTGTTCCTACCGCGGCTAACATAAATCACTATGTAAATATCGTCAAGGAAAAGAATATCCTGCGCGGGCTGATAAATAACGCGACCAAGATCGTCTCGTTATGTTACGAAAGCGAAGGTAATATCGCCCAGGTCGTGGATAACGCCGAACAGCTGATATTTGAGGTCCGCGATCACAAGTCCCAGGGTTCCTACCTGCATCTGAAAGAAATCGTCAAGGACAGCATCGAGACGATAGATAAACTATACCAGGAGAAGGCGCATGTCACCGGTGTGCCGACCGGATATATCGATTTCGATATTAAGACCGCGGGATTGCAGGCGTCTGATCTGATCATCGTCGCCGGAAGGCCCTCCATGGGAAAGAGCGCTTTCGCATTAGGCATGATAGAATACGCCGGCGTAATTGAGAAGGTTCCTACCGCGGTGTTTAGTCTTGAAATGTCAAAAGAGCAGCTGGTGCAGCGCATGCTTTGTTCGCATGCCAAAGTCGATGCGCACAAGGTGCGCACCGGCTACCTTGCCACATCAGATTGGCCGCGATTGACCGCGGCAGCGGGCAAGCTTTCCGAGGCCCCGATATTTATCGACGATACGCCCGCGATATCGGTGATGGAGTTACGCGCCAAGGCCCGAAGGCTGAAGGCCCAGCAGGATATAAAACTGATCATCCTTGATTACATGCAGCTGATGCGCGGAACGACTATGAACGCAGAGAGCAGGCAGCAGGAAATCTCCGAGATTTCGCGCTCCCTGAAAGCGCTGGCGCGCGAGCTTAGTGTTCCTATTGTGGCCATTAGCCAGCTTTCGCGCGCGGTGGAATCTCGCACTGACCATCGCCCGCAGCTTTCTGACCTGCGCGAATCCGGCGCAATCGAGCAGGACGCGGATGTGGTTGTGCTGATCCTTAGGGAAGAATATTATAGCCCTACCCCGGATAATCAGGGTATAGCCGAAATCATTATTGCCAAGCAGCGTAACGGGCCCGTAGGCTCGCTAAAGCTGGCTTTTATCAAGGAATACACCCGTTTTGAGAATATCGCCCGGGCAGAGTGATCTAACTAGTAAAAAATCTTGATTTATATCGATACTTCATATATAATAACGGCAATGCGAAGAACAATTTTGATTGTTTCGGCCTTATTTTTACTGTTTGGTATTGTCTCTTTTTCTTTTGCCGCAGAAGAGCCTAAGCAGGACACCTCTTCTTCTGCCCCTACCCAATCCTCATCAGAAGATTCGCTGCCTACATTTTCCGATCAAGCAAGCGAAGAATTCGTTTCTGGCTCCCTCCCCGAAAATACCAAGACTGTCACCGCCATCGAGATAAAAGGAAATAAGAACATAAGCACCAATATCATCGTATCCAAGATGAAGACCAGGATCGGCAGCCCTTATCTGGAGAATGTCATCAGCGATGATTTAAAGCGACTGTATCTGCTGGGATTCTTCAGCGATATCAAGATCGATACCGAAAGTTACAAAGACGGCGTTAAGGTCATTGTGCGTGTGAGTGAGCGCCCTATTATCGAGAAAATAACTTTTTCCGGCATTATCCATATCACCATGAAGGACGAGAAATTAAAGGCGCAGCTGAAATCCAAGGAGGGCCAGTATTTGGATTATCCGACCCTCCAAGAGGATGTGCGCATACTCCAGAAGATGTACGAAAAAATAGGTTTTAGCGACGCCGGGATAGAGCCCAAGGTGGATCTGGATAAGGAAAAAAATAAAGCCAAGATAGAGTTTGTGGTCAATGAAAACCGTAAGGTAAAGATCAAGGATATCTACATCATCGGCAACAAGGCCTTTAAGACGCAGCGCATTCTAAAGCTGATCAAGACCAGGAAGGCGTGGTTATTGAACGCCGGGGTTATCAAAGACGATGTGCTCAAGGAGGATATCGAGCGCATAAAAACATTCTATCACCGCAATGGTTATACCGATGTGATAGTCACCTATGATATCAAACCCGATACAAAGAAAAGTTATTTTCTCTATATTACTATAACTATCGAAGAGGGAAAGAAGTATCTGGTCGGTAACGTTATCGTCGATGGAAATAAAGATATCGCCGAGAAAGTGATCTTGGGCGCGCTTAAGGAGTGTAACACCGGAAAGGTCTTTAGCGAAGAAGGGGTCAAAGACGATGTCTCTAACATCCAGAGTCTATATTTTGACAAGGGCTATATCTCCGTTGCCATCCAGAATACGACTTCGGTAAACCCCAAGAGCGGGCGTGTTGATATCGCCTATAAGATCATCGAGAATCAGATCGCCTATGTTGATAAGATCAGGGTCAAGGGCAACATTAAGACCCGTGACATCGTTATCCGCAGGGAACTACGCATCCATCCGGGTGACCGTTTCGACGGGCAGAAGCTTAAACGCAGCAAAGAGCGCCTGCAGAATCTGGGATTCTTCGATGAGGTCAGCTATGATACCGAAGATACCGATGTGCCGGACCAGAAAGACCTGGTCGTCGATGTCAAGGAATCTAAAACCGGTTCCTTTAGTTTCGGCGGCGGCTACAGCACCGTGGACCAATTTGTCGGCTTTGTTGAGGTGGAACAAAAGAACTTTGACTGGAAAAATTTCCCATATTTTAGCGGCGCCGGGCAGGACCTGAAATTCCGCGGCTCATTCGGCACCATCACCAGCGGCTACACTTTGAGTTTTACTAACCCCTGGATCTTTGATTATCCCATGACCGGAGGCTTTGACGCTTACCGCAACACCCACCAGCGCGATGAAGACGTCGGTTATGGCTACGATCAGGAGGTCACCGGCGGAGACCTGCGTTTTGGCAAGGAGCTTACAGAATATATTTCCGGCGGCATTGTTTATCGCTGGGATCAGATAAAGATCTCTAATATTTCAACCGGAGCGTCAAATGATTTAATGCAGGAACAAGGGACTAATAATGTCAGCAGTCTTACGCCCAGCCTTGCATTTGACACCCGGGATAATGTTTTTAATACCCATAAAGGAGATCTGGTCACCGGATCTTTACAATGGGCAGGCGGTATGCTTGGCGGGACCAAGGATTTCTGGAAGTTCTACGGCCGGGCCTCGCATTATATCCCGCTTTTCAGGGAATCGACCCTTGAAATAAAGGGCCGTGTCGGTTTCGGTAAACCCTATAGTGATTCTGACCGTATCCCGATATACGAGCGTTACTTTGCCGGAGGCGCTACTACTATCAGAGGCTATGATGAAAGAATGGTCGGTCCGATCGACCCGCTCTCTCAGGATCCTCTGGGCGGCAACGCCATGATGATCGGCAATATAGAATATCAGTATCCGCTTTTCAGCTTTTTAAAGGTGGCCGCGTTTTACGATGTGGGAAACGTCTGGGGCGATATGAAGGACCTGGGTTCCGGCGGGTTTAAGTCAGGCATCGGTTTCGGAGCCAGGATCAAGACCCCGGTTGGCCCTATGGCCATTGATTACGGTATTCCGATGAGCAAGCAGGTCGGTAGCGATACGAAAAAGGGCGGACAGTTTTATTTTAGCGCCAGCAAAGATTTCTAGTTGATGCAAATAACAGTCAAGGAGGAGGGGGTAGCATGAGAAGGGTACTACTTGCGGTATGGGGGATGGTTGTCGGTATGTTTGTTTTTACTGGGGTGGCTTCTGCTGCGGATTATAAATTCGCCTATGTCGATATCACCCGCGTCTTTAGCGATTACAATAAGACCAAAGAGTACGATAAGCTGCTTGGAAGTAAGGAAGACGGCTATACCAAAGACCGCGAAAAGCGGGTCGCCGAGATCAAGCAGTATCAGGATAAGCTCAGCCTTTTAAGCGATAAAGAGAAGGCGGCAAAGAAGACAGAGTTTGAGTCGAAATTAAAAGTCTTGCAGGATTTTGACCGCGAAAAACAGACCGACCTGCGCAAAGAGCAGGACGATAAGATGAAGGAGATCCTCAAGGATATCGAGGATGTAGTCAAAAAATACGCGGAAAAAGAGGGAGTCACCTTTGTTTTTAATGACCGTGTTTTAGTGTATCAGGATAAAAAGCTCGATATCTCCGATAAGATCATTGAGGAATTGAATAAGACATATAAGCCTAAATAGACTTTCTTTCGGAACCTGTATATAGTCAAAACGATTAATCCCGCACTCTTTAGACGTACGCTGCGGGATTAATCACAAAGTGGAAACTATGCAGAAAACACTAAAAGAGATAGCCAGGCTTGTTGAAGGAGAAGTGATCGGTGACGAAGGCGTTATTGTAACCGGAGTCTCCGGGATCAAAGAGGCGCGGCCCGGGGATATCACCTTTCTGGCTAACCCAAAGTATTTGCCACTGGCGCAGAAGACTCATGCCTCGGCTATTGTTGTGGGAAGCGATGCCGGAAAATTAAGCAAGCCGGTTATCCGTACGGATAATCCGTCGCTGGCATTCGTGAAGATCGTCTCCGCATTTTCGCCCGCAGACGCGCATCACCCAAAAGGCGTTCACCCCAGCGCGGTCATCGCAAAGAATGTAACGTTAGGTAAAAACGTCGCCATCGGAGCGTATGTCGTTGTCGAAGATAGCGCTGTTATTGGAGACAATACGATTATCTACAGCGGTTCTTTCATCGGCAATAACGTCAGGATAGGAAGCGATGTTTTGCTTCATGCAAATGTTTCGGTGCGCGAGCGTGTGATCATCGGCAATCGCGTGATCATTCATTGCGGCGCGGTGATCGGTTCGGACGGTTTCGGCTATGTGAGTGTTGACGGAAAACACCAGAAGATCCCGCAGACAGGTATTGTTGAAGTAGGAGACGATGTGGAGATCGGGGCGAATACCGCTATTGACCGCGCGCGTTTTGATAAGACCGTGATCGGCCGCGGAACAAAAATAGATAATTTAGTCCACATTGCGCATAATGTCATAATCGGGGAGGATTCCCTTATTGTCGCCCAGGCGGGGATCTCCGGCAGCACGGTTATCGGCAATGGCGTGATTATTGCTGGCCAGGCAGGCCTAGTCGGCCATATCACTATCGGAGACGGAGCGATTCTCGCTGCCCAGGCAGGGGTGACTAAATCTGTCCCGGCCAACACCATGGTTTCAGGTTATCCGGCGCAGTCACACGACCGGGCATTGCGTATCAACGCCTGCATTCAGAATTTACCTAAATTGTATGAGACGGTTAAAGAGTTAAAGAAGAAAACAGAAGAGCCGGATTCCTAAAGAAAACTACCATGGAAAAACAAAAGACAATAGCCCAAGAGGTCAGCTGCAGCGGTATAGGGCTGCACACCGCCCATAAAGCTAAGATTACCTTAAAGCCCGCGCAAACGGATGAGGGGATCAATTTTGTGCGCACCGACCTTTCCGGACGGCCGGTGATCAAGGCCAATGTTGATTCGCTTCTGCCTCCGGAGCATTCGCCGCGGCGCACCAGCGTGGGAATTGATTCGGTTGAGATACAGACCGTCGAACATATAATGGCAGCGCTTTTCGGCATGGGCATTGATAATATAATTATTGAGCTGGATAATAACGAATTGCCCGGGCTAGACGGCAGCAGCCTTAATTTTCTGGAGCTGCTCAAAGAGGCGGGGATAAAAGAGCTGGAACGCGAGCGTCACCAGTTTGCCCTTCGAGACCCCATTGTCATCGAAGAGGGCGAAGCGACGCTCATGGCATTGCCGTCGCAGGACTTCAAGATTTCTTATACCCTTGACTATGACCATCCGTTGCTGAAGACCGAATTCATGGAAGTCAATCTTACTGAAGAGACATTTAAGAATGAAGTGGCCCCCGCGCGCACATTCTGCCTTGAGGAAGAGGCTATGCAGCTGCAAAAGGAAGGCCTGGGCCTGGGAGCTAATTACGAGAATACGCTGGTGATGGGCAAGAACGGGGTTATAAAAAATACATTGCGCTTCCCCAATGAATGCATTCGTCACAAGATCCTTGATTTGATC